>NZ_NMPS01000038.1:0-114382 GCF_002261125.1 Siphonobacter sp. BAB-5385
ACTAAAGCAAAAGCCCCGACATGAATCGGGGCTTTTGCTTTAGTATATAATAAAAAGGATCGCTGACGAAACCTCGCACCTCCTCCAACAACCACTAACAAACAACCATTAACTTTATTTCATCTTATACACTTCGCTTCCCGCCAGCAGGAAACAGCCTAGTCCATAATCCTCAAAATCGGGTACGCTACTGACGGTTACGGGCTGACCATCCTTTGGTTCTTTCCCCGTTCCCTGTACGTAACCCAGAAAACCGTTGGGTTGTACGGATTCCTTGATGAGAGCGTTCCAGGCTTTCACGACGATGGGTCGGTAGGTTTTCGCGGGAATAATGCCCTGATTAATACCCCATGCCATACCGTACACGAACAGCGATGTACCTGTGGCTTCTTTTCCGCCGTAGTTATTCGGGTCGTGTAAGCTGGCGTTCCAGAAGCCGTCCGTTCGTTGAATGGGAGCCAGTGCACTAAGCATATCGACCAGCATGGTTTGGTATTCCTGCCGATGGGGAGCATCTTTCGGAATGATTTGCAGCACGCGTACCAGAGCAGCCACAACCCAGCCATTCCCCCGCGACCAGTAGCAGTCTTCGCCATTGGGCTCTTTGTAGGGCGGCACAAAATCCTTATCCCGCCACCAGAGTTTGTCCTGCGGATTGTACAGACCTTTGCCGCCTTCTACCTCTTTGGAGTGCTTGTACATTTCATGCATCCGCTCGTAGTAGGCCGGATTCTTGGTGATTTGTCCCAGCTTGGCAAATACGGGCATGGCCATCTGAATGGCGTCAATCCAGGTCCAGTCGCTCACTTTCGACGTGGCCATCATGCTGTCGATGCTGGCTTTGATGTCGTGCATGCACTCCGTCTTCTGGGGATTCATTTCATACAGAGCCAGATACGTCTGGCCGCAACACTGGTTATCGGCATTGCGGGTTTTGATGCCACCGCGAAGCCCCCATTTGTGTGATTCGCCCCAGCTGTAGGCATAATCCAGGTATTCTTTCTTACGATCAATGTCGTGAAGAGCCAGTAGCCCTTCGTAGTACACGGCCCGGGTCCAGATGTTACTGGGGCGAGCAATATTGGTTACAATTTCTTTGCCCGTATCCGGCCATTTTTTCATGAAATAGGCATTGGCCCGCTGCATGGGCTCCAGAATATCTTTCGTCTTGGAAAGCTTCTGAGCCTGGAGACTCGTACTGAAAAGAAATACGCCCAGAATGGGCAGGAATTTTAGCTTCATACATCAACAGCGTTTAGCATAAGACGGGCACTCCATCAGGTATCCCTCCTAGCCTGACTTATTTTTTGATCAGATATCGGGTCAGTTTTAATCCTTTGGTGGCCCGTACCCCTTCTACGACCGCAGCGGCGTTGAGCTTCGCTCCGGCGAGTGAGGTATGGGTATGGTCGATTTCGGTAAAATGTTCTTTCGTGACCCGTTCCTGCCCGATTGCTTCGTATTGCTTCGCTACGATTTCGTTGAGATCGATAAACCTGGCCCCCGTTTGCTCGGCTACCTGTTTCGCCCAAAGACCGTAATCCTGCGATCCCCGGGCTACTTTTCCCTCCTTCCAGACGTTTCGCGGTACCAGCGAGAGTACGACCGGAATGGCTCCCTTCGCCTGAGCCTCGGTGATGTACTTTTTCATGTACCAGCCGTAGGTATGAACCGTTTCGGGGCGTTTCTGAATGGGATTGTAAATGTCTTTGGTTTCGTCACCAATGCCCCGGATGGTACCACGAGCCCGGGCCGTATCATCCAAAGCTCCGGCATCGTTATGACCAAACTGCATCAAAACGTAATCGCCGGGTTGCAGGCGGGCCAGAATTTTCTCCCAGCGGCCTTCGGTATGAAAGGTTCGGCTGGAACGACCGCCAATGGCGTGGTTTTCGATGTGAATGCGGGTGGTATCGAAGAACTCAGGCAGAAAATGGCCCCAGCCCCAGAGGCCTTTATCGCCCTTATCGGACCCATTTTTTACGGTCGAATCACCAATCAGATACAGGGTTGGTCTAACCGTAGGCCGGGCAGCCAGAGCAACGATAGCGACCAGAAATAGTAAGCAAAGCCGTTTGAGCGAAGTCATCGTATTAGGTTATAGGTCATTAAATATTGGCTCCATGCGTAACGTAAGAATCCGTCGAGCTGCGTTTCGTCCCGTAGGTTTGCAACCTTCCGCAGGTACGGCATTCATTTTTCTTCAGCCCGGAAAGATGTCTCCGTATGAGCATTGGCTGAAAAGCCTGTTAGCCCTCTTAATTCCCATCCGGCTTCACATTCTCAATGAAAGGACTGGCTGGAAATTTCCATTGTTCATAGGAGGTGGGTCGAGCCGGATCAAACGCCGGGGTATCCTCCGTCAGCTCACTGGCAATATCCAGTTGGGCCGCTTTAATACCACTGATGACACACTGAACCAGCAGATACGCTCCGTAATTACTAAAGTGCGTATTGTCGTGAATATCCTTTGTCACGCCGGGCAAGGTCCCCGCTGGTACGTGGACAAAAGCTTTTTCCGAATCCTGCGGTCCCAGTGCTTCCCAGAGGGTTTTGCTCATCGCATTCAGGTCGATCAAGGGTACGTTTTCCTCCTTTGCCGTTTGTCGCATGGCTTCGGGAAAATCGCCGAGCGTATTGATGATACGCCCCTGTTGGTCAAAGTTTCGGCGGTGCATGGATGTAACCAGCACGGGTTTCGCTCCCTTTTCCCGAACCGCCTTGATGTACTGTTTGAGCAAGTCCTTATACCCTACAAAGGGTTGTAAATCACTCTGTTTCTGATCATTATGAGCGAACTCTATGAACAGATAATCATTGGGTTTGATTACGCTCAGTATTTTCGCCAGTCGTTTTTCCGCCAGAAAACTCCGCAGGGATTCCCCCGATTCGGCGTGATTGGCCACAACGATTTTTTTAGGCCTGAAAAAGCGGGGAATCATCTGACCCCAGGCGGCGTAAGGTTCCTGGGCCTGATCGACTACGGTAGAATTTCCGGCCAGATAAATCGTCTGGGCCTTCGTATTCGGACGAATTTCCAAGGCGGCCACTTTCGGTAAAACGTCCGTAAATTCAAACGTAAGCTGGTCGTCCCACTGGAAGTATCCCTTTTCACGCGGTTTCAGTCGTACGGAATCGGTATCCGTGATTCGGGCGGTACGGACATTCACCGTGAACGTTTTCCAAACGAATTTACGGGGTTTGGTTTCTACCTTTTCCAGCATCAACCGTCGGTTTTCTGCCTTAACCGTCGTGTAGGAAACATCTTTTTCATCCCCCAGCAAAAGTTTCACGTCATACGTACCCTGGGGAAGCTTGACGGAAAAAAAGAAGGGCTGCGTACTCGTCACGTAATCGCGTATGTAGCGAACGGCGTATAAACCCTGTACCGGAGAACCCGGCAGAAATCCGTACCCCCGCTCAGGCGTGTACTGCATTTCAGGCGTCACCTTCGTATAACCACGAGCCACCGGGCCCGCCCCAAAGTCAAAGCGGTACGACTGGGCCATTGTCGTGGTAACACCGAGCGAAAGAATACCCAAAAAGGCTAATCGAAACATAGAAAAATGATAATAAATACAAGAATACATGCAAAAGCGATCCCTTAGCAACCCGTACTATCAGGGCTGCGGGTTTTGAGTTTATCCAGACCTTTGGAAGTATACCTATGAAAAGCGTTAGACTGAACGGGTACAAAAGTCCGTTTAATTACTTCAATAGCAACATTTTCTTTGGGATTGAACACGGATGCTTGCCAGTATTTTTTCGGACGGTATACGAACGGCCGCTTTTCAACTGAATTTACCCGTTTCGTTCAACTTTGGAAGCGTCCGTTTCTGTAACTGAAATGGCTAAGTAGTTTTTATATAGCATTCGAAGGCCTACTAACAGCAACCCGTGCTGCTTCCCGGTTTCAGACAGCCGGAAATCTATTTAGTAAGTGTTGGTATTTTTAATGATTAGTATAATCTAGTGTAGCCACTAATTAAGTCTCTGTTGCATCAAGCCGTTCGTTTATCTGGAAGAGTAATGAAGAGAAACAAACCTGTTATTTTTTCAGTAAATATCATTTAGCTATCAGTTAAATTAATAATCTTAATTAAAATTAGTATACTGAAATTCCGTAATACCTTTTAGTTTAAATCAATTTTCTAACAACTAAATTCTCACTATTAATTCCCACTCATTTTCAATAATTTAATGCGTTATATAGAACATGATCAGTGCATTAAAACTTACCTTTTACACAGCACTTATGATAGTTACAAGTATACGGTTGTTAGTATTAAAGAAAATCCCAACAACCGTATAACTGATTAAAAACATTTTAAGAAATCCATATACAGAGGGACGCTTCTCTCAACCCATTCCACCGAGGTATTATACTCAATGCCGTAGTAAGCAAAAAGCGGCTGATAATCGGCTTTCACGTATTCAAAAGTCAACTCGAATGGACGGGTTAGCTCTTCTAGTGTATATTTGTACCGCTCTCCCGGAGCGAATTCGTGCTCGTCACCCCCTAAGGATATGGCTAGTGCTATTTTCTTACCCGAAACTTTATACCCGCTTTTACTCCCATACGCCCAGCCATGCGTCAAAACTTCATCCAGCCATTTTTTGAAAAGTGGAGGAGAATTAAACCAGTAATAGGGAAACTGAAATATAATTTTATCGTACTGCTCCAGCATTTTCTGTTCGGCTTCAACATCAATTTTCTCATCCGGGTACCTTTCATACAACGAATGAACTACGTATTGTTCAGGAAATTTATTCAACTCTTCCATCCATCGCTTATTAACAACTGAATGGTTAAGATCCGGATGAATAACGATCACTAGTGTTTTCATGACAGGCTTATTTTAAAGTACTCTGGCAAAGTAAAGAGCAATTCATTTAAGTATGCATAACAACACCCCATTGTGAGACACTATAAAAAATGTAAGTAATGACCAAGGTTAAAGCAGCTTCAACCAATTTTGCGAATAAAACTGCACTAGCGGAGGAATGTCCGGAGGTGTATGCTGCCAACATTATTGGCGGACAATGGGCACTGGTCATCTGTTCCTGGTTAATCAATGGTAAGCTGAGATTTAGCGAACTCAAAAAACGGTTGCCCAACATCAGCGAACGGATGCTGACGCTACAACTACGAAAATTAGAGGAAGATCAAATGGTCACGCGAACCGTCTACGCCGAAGTTCCGCCACGCGTGGAATATGAGCTGACACCCATTGGCTACGAATTGAAGCCCATCATTCAGCAACTCGAAAAATGGGGACAGAAACACAGGCAACTCAAGGATGCTAGGGACTCTTTTTGACGATGCTGTAGTACACCCTTTCAACTTGTACTTTTACTTTCCCATCCACCCACTCGTAGCCCAGATCACTTAAGCTAGTCTTCTTTTTTAAACAAAAAGTAGTAGGACCTGTTTATTTAGCAGCTATATAGATGACGTTTTCACACCAAGGACACACAAATGGACATTAAACAAATTTTTACCAACAACCAGGACTGGGTTCAGAAGAAGCTAGATATAGACCCTTCCTATTTCAATGACTTATCTAAAGGCCAAACGCCGGACATTCTTTACATCGGTTGCTCCGATAGCCGCGTATCCGCCGAAGAACTGATGGGTTTATCTCCGGGTGATGTCTTTGTGCTCCGGAACATCGCCAATATGGTTCCCAATACCGATCTGGGCGTAATGTCGGTGATTAACTACGCGGTAGATCACCTCAAAGTCAACCACATTGTCGTTTGCGGTCACTACTATTGCGGTGGGGTGCAGGCAGCTATGAAATCCGCTGACTTGGGAATCCTGAATCCATGGCTAAGAAATATTCGTGATGTATACCGAACTCACAAAGAAGAGCTCAATAAAATTGAGGACGAAGAAGCACGGTATAAGCGACTGGTAGAGCTGAACGTAGAAGAACAATGCATCAATGTTCTGAAAACGGCTGAAGTACAGAGAGCCCGTCGGGATCGGGATCTTACGGTTCATGGCTGGGTCTTTGACGTACACTCGGGTAAACTGATCGATCTGGAAATCGACTTTATCAAGTTACTGGAAAATATCCGGGAGATTTATCATCTCGACTAAAATAGACGGGATTGCTTCCCTTTATAACAACATTTTTCAAACAGCTCCATCCTGATGGAGCTGTTTCTGTTAGTACCCCAGTAGTTTAAATCCTTACCAGGCAAAAGCCTCGGTCGATGCCGGGGCTTTTGTTTATAAATCAATATGGCAGTTAATCCACTCGCCATCGAGCTTAGCTCCGAATTTCTTGTAGAATTCAATGGAAGGTTCGTTCCAGTCCAGTACCTGCCACATCAGACCCGAGCATTGGGTTTGCCGGGCTTCTTCCACGGTGGCTTCGAGCAGTCGCTTGCCTAAACCGTACCCGCGATACGCTTCTTTGATGATCAGATCTTCGAGGTACAGCCGTTTGCCTTTCCAGGTCGAATAACGGTAATAATACAGCGACATGCCTACTACTTCACCATTCACTTCCGCTACAATGGTACCGTATAAGGGTTGCTCGCCAAAGCCGTCTTTCAGTAACTGCTCGGGTGTATTTTTGACTTCCTGTAAAGCTTTTTCGTATTCCGCCAGCTCTACAATTAATTGATAAATGGAAGGTACATCTGCGGGCGTCGCCCGGCGAATAATCGTACTCATGCGAAGCGGTTTGGATTTACGGTTTTCAATAGGCGTCGTTGTACATTTTCAGGTTTGATGGAAGTTTTAGTTTTCAGTGTATTCGATGACAAATGATGCCTGAACGCCCTTGCCAGCCACTGAAAACTAAAAACTCTAAACTGAAAACTTAGAACCCTACCCCTGACTATAGGCTTCCCATTTTTCCATGACAGCCACGATGTCCGGGGCCAGGTCGGAGTCAAATTGGAGCCATTCTTTCGTTTTCGGATGTTCGAAACCGATGGATTTAGCGTGTAAGGCCTGTCGGGAACATAACGCGAAACAGTTTTCAACAAACTGCCGGTACCGGGTAAAAATGGTTCCTTTCACGATCCGGTCACCACCGTACATGGCATCGTTGAACAGCGGATGTCCCAGATACCGCATGTGAGCCCGAATCTGGTGCGTACGACCCGTTTCCAGATTGCATTGAACCAAACTCACGTACTTCAGGCGTTTCAGCACTTTGTAGTGGGTAACGGCAGGTTTTCCGTATTCCCCATCGGGATACACATCCATCACTTTCCGATCCCTGGAGCTACGCCCGATATGACCGCGTATTGTACCCGTGTCCTCTTTCGGTTCACCCCAAACCAACGCGTAATAGGTTCGTTCGATGGTATGCTCGAAAAACTGCCGGGCGAGGTGACTCATGCTGTAATCGTTTTTGGCAACGACCATCAACCCCGAAGTATCTTTATCGATGCGGTGTACCAGCCCCGGACGAATCTCGCCATTCCGTCCCGTGGGCAGGTGTTGAAAGTGATAAATGAGGGCATTCACCAGTGTACCATCCCAGTTTCCGTAGGCTGGATGAACCACCATACCCGCGGGTTTGTAAAGTACCAGTATATCGTCGTCTTCGTAACGAATATCCAGCGGAATATCCTGCGGAATCAGTTCGTTTTCAGCCCGTGGGGGCTTGGGTAAGGAAATGACAATCTCATCCAGCGGTTTCACTTTATAACTGGGCTTGATTGCCTTGCCATTTATTTTAACACCTTCCGCTTCAATACCCGCCTGAATTTTAGTACGGGTGGCATTCGGAATTTTCTCCGTCAGAAACTGATCAATACGGGTCAATTTCTGACCCGCATCCACCAGGATCCGGTGGTGTTCGTATAATTCGTCTTCTAATTCTTCGGGTTCAGTACTCATACCCCATCAAGTCTTTGGTAAAACAAACCCCCACCTTCGGAAAGGCAGGGGTTTTTAATTTTTGTATCAGAAAAGAGCATATTTACTGCCCGGTACGTGCCTGTAAAAGGGTCAAAACCACATCCAGTTTACCAGACATCGTATCTACCTTTTCAGTTAAGACATCGACTCGTTCCGTCAGCGTATCCAGTCGATTCTCTACCTGATCTAGTCGCTGATCTATTTGATCCAACCGAACTTCCACCCGATCCAGTCGGCTCTCTACCCGATCTAACCGAATTTCTACCCGATTGAGCCGGACGTCCACCTCTTCAAGCTTGGTTTCTACCCGATCTAATCGAGATTCCACCCGATCCAGTCGTGCGTCAATCCGGTCAAATCGCTTGTTGACATCCGTCGTTAGCTGGGCTAAACCCGTGGCTATCGTTTCAATTTGCTTGATGTGATCCACGGCCAGATTCTCCAGTTCTTGTACTCGCTCTTCCAAATACATTGAAACTTACAGTCAAAAATATTCATAAATCCTTTCGTGACGGTTCAATTTATTCAGTTGGGCGGTACTTGTATTTTTTTCAGCGTCTGATTATCCTACGCTTCCTTCCAGGCTAATTTCGAGCAGTTTCTGAGCCTCCACCGCAAATTCCATAGGCAGCTGGTTGAGAACTTCCTTGGCGTATCCGTTTACAATCAGAGCAACGGCGGCTTCAGAAGGAATCCCACGTTGGTTGCAGTAAAACAACTGATCTTCTCCAATTTTAGAAGTCGTAGCTTCGTGCTCTACCGTTGCCGTGCTGTTCTTCACTTCGATATACGGGAACGTATGGGCTCCGCATTTATCACCCAGCAATAACGAGTCACACTGGGAGAAGTTACGAGCATTTTCGGCCCGCTTCATGACTTCCACTAAACCCCGGTAGGAGTTCTGCGAGCGGCCTGCCGAGATTCCCTTCGAAACGATCCGTGATTTCGTATTCTTTCCGATGTGAATCATTTTGGTACCCGTATCCGCCTGCTGGAAATTATTCGTAACGGCTACGGAATAAAATTCACCGATTGAGTTATCGCCTTTCAGAATAACCGAGGGGTATTTCCAGGTTACAGCCGAGCCCGTTTCCACCTGCGTCCAGGAAATTTTGGCGTTCGCACCATCGCAAATACCGCGTTTGGTTACGAAGTTATAAATCCCTCCTTTACCTTCTTTATCGCCGGGGTACCAGTTCTGTACCGTCGAATACTTGATTTCTGCGTTTTCAGCAGCAATCAGTTCTACTACTGCCGCGTGTAATTGATTTTCGTCCCGCATCGGAGCCGTACATCCTTCCAGATAACTAACGTAGCTACCTTCATCGGCTACGATCAGCGTCCGCTCGAACTGACCCGTACCTGCCGCGTTAATCCGGAAATACGTGGACAATTCCATCGGGCAACGTACGCCTTTGGGGATGTAACAGAACGAACCATCGGAGAACACGGCTGCATTCAGAGCCGCAAAGAAGTTATCTTTCGCGGGTACTACGGAACCCAGGTATTTCTTCACCAGCTCGGGATGCTCATGAATGGCTTCCGTCATGGAACAGAAAATGATACCGCGTTCGGCCAGATCTTTCTTAAATGTAGTAGCAATAGACACCGAGTCAATGACAGCATCCACTGCTACACCCGAAAGTCGCTCTACCCCAGCGATCCGCTCCTGCTCTTTCAGAGAAATACCCAGGCGTTCAAAGGTACGGCGTAATTCAGGATCAATATCGTCCAACGACTCCACCGTTTTCTTCTGCTTGGGAGCCGAGTAATATTTAATGCTTTGATAATCGACTTTCTGGTAATCGACATTAGCCCAGTTCGGCTCTTTCATTTCCAACCACAGGCGGTAGGCCTTCAACCGCCATTCCAGCATCCACTCGGGTTCATTCTTTTTTGCCGAAATAAATCGTACAATATCTTCGCTAAGCCCAACCGGAGCTTCGTCGGCTTCGATCAGGGTTTCAAACCCGTATTTATATTCGGAACTGGTGATTTCTTCTAGGATATCTGCTTCCTTCGCCATGTTTGCTTGTCAGAGATTTATGCAAAAATATAACAAAACCCGCGGTAGAACGTTCCTCCAGGAGGATAAATTTACCCCTGCACGGGTTCGGCGAAGGGAACGGGCCTTGAAACGCTCTCTTCCAGCGATATAAACGTTTCGGTCCGCTGAATTCCGGCCACTTTCTGAATCTTATCGTGCAGAACTTCCCGCAGGTGCGTCGTATCCCGGCAAACGATTTTGGCGAAAATGGAATAAATCCCGGTCGTGTAATGAATATTTACAACTTCAGGGATTAGCGAAAGCTTTTCGGCTACTTCGGCGTACAAGGAGCTTTTATCTAGGTATATGCCCAGGAAAGCGGAAATATCCCAGCCAAGCTTGGCATGGTCAATCATTAGTGTAGAGCCTTTCACGATGCCCATTTGCTCCATTTTCCGCATACGTACGTGTACAGTGCCGCCTGAAACAAAAATTCGCTTCCCGATCTCGGTATAGGGCATGGTGGCATCCTGCATGAGCAGGCCCAGAATCTTCAGGTCTACGTTATCAATCTCGTAATTTCGATCCATCGGTTCAGTAATTTCATTAATAATTAATCAATAATACGAGCTAAAAATTAATAATATCGTAAATTTTATAAATTTTTACTACAACTCTTGCAAAACGCTTTTGGATTACCGTACCTTTGTCATGTCAAAAGCGACAAGCTGTTCCACACTGTAGGGTGATGAAATTGGCAGCCATGCCCTCCTGTCTCGGGGGTGAAGAGTTCGGGAAAAAATCAGTATAAAGCCGGGCAAGTCCGACTGGGGTTGACCACCAAATTTTGTGCTGCATCTAACCGCTTCGTGGAGGTTCGAATCCTTCTCCTACAGCTCTTAGTACCTTTTATTCCAAAAACATTTACAGGCATCTTTCTCACGGATCTTTCGTCCGTAAGAATTTTTTGCCTATATTATTCGGAATAGCCAAGAAATGGCAGTAGTTTTATTTGGTTTTTAGTTTGTTGATGAAGTGTAATTCTGACACGCAACCTCCCTGGGGATTGCGTGTTTTTTTTAAGCGAAAAATCTACGGTTTTTGGCTTTTGCCAAACGTTTACCAATGCTTTCCCTTTATTTCGCGTCTTTTATTCTTCCATTGTCCGCTTCCTCTGATGATTTCAAATTACGCCGTAGTACTGGGAATTCTGTGTGCCGTATTAGGACTCGTGTTTTATACTTCCACGTTTCCTTCCCTGAAAAAGTTTTACGAACTCGTCCCTCCCGTTTTACTGTGTTACTTTATTCCCGGTCTACTCACCACGGCCGGTTTGTTTTCTCCACAGGTAGTGGGCGATGAGTCAGCTATTTATCATGTCGTTTCGCAGTATTTCCTGCCCGCCACGCTGGTCCTGTTCACGCTTTCCATGGATTTGAAAACGTTGAAACGACTCGGTTTAAAAACTGTAATGGTTTTTTTGGCGGGTATTGTGGGCGTGGTAATCGGCGGGCCCATTGCGGTCTGGATCGTGAAACAGTTCTCTCCGGCAACCGTGGGTGGTGAAGGAGCGGATGCCGTATGGAAAGGTCTGGCCACCATTGCCGGGAGCTGGACCGGCGGCGGAGCCAATCAGGCCGCCCTGAAGGAAATATTCCGTCCTTCCGAAAAGCTGTTTTCGCAAAGCGTTGCGGTGGACATTATCATCGGTGAATTATGGATGGCCGTGATGATCTACGGAGCGGGCAAAGCCTTGGCGATTGACCGCCTGTTCAAAGCCGACGCTTCAGCCATCAAAGACGTACAGGTCCAACTCGAAACCTATCAGGCCCAAAACGAACGTATTCCGCAACTACGGGATTTGCTGATGATTCTGGGCCTTGGTCTAGGGGTCACGGGACTGGCTCACGTCGTTGCCGATACCGTTGTTCCTATGCTGAAACAATACCCCGTTCTGGAACGTTTCAGTCTAACTTCCAAAGTCTTCTGGATCATATCTTTCGCTACCATCACCGGCATCCTATTGTCTTTCACCCCATTACGCCAGCTTGAACACGTAGGGGCGTCGCGGATTGGCAGCGTTTTTCTGTACATACTCATCGCTACCATTGGTTTGAAAATGGACCTTTGGGCTATCGCGGATAATCCGGGCCTGTTTGCCGTGGGTATTATCTGGATTTCCATTCACGGTCTATTCGTTCTAATAGCGGCCCGTTTCCTCAATGCTCCCTTTTTCTTCATGGCGGTGGGTTCACAAGCGGCCATCGGCGGGCCTGCTTCGGCTCCCGTAGTGGCAGCGGCTTTTCACCCTTCCCTGGCCCCGGTGGGCGTGTTGCTGGCCATTTTAGGGTACGCCATCGGTACCTACTGCGGGTATCTGACGGGATTACTGATGCAATGGGCAGCCTATTAAGGAGTACATTGATAGCAGACCGAGCGTAGGTACGAGGCGAAATTTTGTACCTGCTCTAAGGGCTTTTCCCGTAAACGGGCATCTTTTAGGAAAGTGTATTCACTCCTATTTTACTTGCTATGTTTCTTCGTCGTTTGGTACTAAGCATCCTTGGTACGGCACTGGCCCTGGGTACGTACGCTCAGGAACCCTGGTCCGTGCGGATGGCTAACTCCATGCTCGCCCAGGCTGCCGATTCGTCTACGGTACAGGTTCTCAAATCCAACCACTGGAATTACGAACAGGGGGTATTGCTCAATGCCCTCAACCGGGTTTGGGAACGTACGGGCGATGGCAAATACTTTCACTACATCCAGAAAAGTATCGATGCGTACGTCAACGATCAGGGCGACATTCGCACCTATAAATTCGACGACTACAACATCGATAATATTCCCACGGGGCGACTTCTGCTCATGCTCTACCAGCAAACGGGCAAGGAAAAATATCTCAAAGCCGCTCAGTTTGTGCATAGTCAGCTGGAAACGCAGCCCCGTACCAAAGAAGGCGGGTACTGGCACAAAAAACGCTATCCCAATCAGATGTGGCTGGATGGATTGTACATGGCTGAACCCTTTTCTGCTGAGTACGCCCTGATTTTTAAGGAGCCGAAACACTTCGACGACATTGCCAATCAGTTTATTTGGATGGAAAAGAATTCCCGTGATGAAAAAACGGGATTGCTGTATCACGCCTATGACGAAAGTCGCCAGCAGAAATGGGCGGATCCGAAAACGGGGAAGTCGCCGAACTTTTGGGGACGGGCCATTGGCTGGTACGTGATGGCTCTGGTGGACGTACTGGATTATTTTCCGATGGATCATCCGAAACGTCCGGAACTGGTGGCCATTTACAAGCGACTCATGCCCGCCGTAGTCAAGTATCAGGACCCAGCCAGTGGCTGCTGGTGGCAGGTAACTGACAAAGGCGGCAAGGAAGGAAATTATTTAGAAGCGTCTGCTTCGAGCATGTTCGTGTACGGCTTGGCGAAAGGCGTCCGCACGGGTCTGTTGGATGCTTCGTACCTGAAAGCCGCCCAGAAAGGGTACGCGGGTATGCTGAAAGAATTCATTAAAACCGATGATAAGGGACTAGTACACCTCGATAAAACGGTGAGTGTGGGTGGCCTCGGCGGCGATCCGTACCGCGATGGCAGTTACGAATATTACCTGAGCGAAAAGATTCGGCTGGATGATTTGAAAGGCGTTGGTCCCTTCATTTTGGCCAGTATCGAAATGGAAACGATTCCCGAGCTTAGCGTAGGTAAGGGCAAAACCGTAGGACTGGATTACTTCTTCAACAACGAGCGGACCAGCAAAGGTGAGCGTTTTCACTATACCTGGGAAGATTACCGCGACTCGGGCTATTCACTCTGGGGCAGCATTTTCCGGGATTACGGGGCCAAAACGGTATCCGTACCCGAAGCACCAACGGCGGCTTCGCTCAAAAAACTGAATGTCTATATCATCGTTGATCCGGATACGAAAAAGGAAACCCCTCAGCCCAATTACATGACCGAGCTTACGCCAAAGTGATTGCCGACTGGGTAAAAGGAGGGGGTACGCTGGTATTACTGGCGAATGACACGTCCAATGCCGAGATCAAAAACTTCAATATTCTGGCGGGTAAGTTTGGGATTCAATTCACCGACAAAAATGTCAACATGGTGAAAAACAACGTGTACGATCAGGGTAAGTTTGTGTTTGAGGGCAATCATCCCGTATTCGGCGATACGAAAAAAATCTTCGTGAAAGAGGTGGTTACCCTAACGACGAACGCCCCGGCCAAACCCGTACTGACCGCCAATGGCGACCAGATTATGGCCGTAGCTGAAGTAGGTAAAGGCCGTGTCTTTGTTCTGGGCGATCCCTGGATTTACAACGAATACCTCAACGGTAAACGCCTGCCAATGGAATACGAAAACTTCAAAGCGGCGAAGGAGTTGAGTAAGTGGCTGTTGAAGAAGTAGTTGATGGTGGATTGTTGTAAGTTGTTGGTGGTTTTGTAGAGTGAAAGGGGTTTGATCGTATAGACCCATTCAGTTAATCAAACTACCAGTCCTTTGGTTAAAGAATCCGGAAGCTTTACTGCTTTCGGATTCTTTTGGTTTGCACCCTTCCCGGCTTCATCCCTCAAAAAAGCTAGTTCAGTCGCATCAATGATATAAATCAAAGCGAAACTCAAAAGGCTTTGGTATTTTTGCAGGAAATGATTGAACCCGGCCCGACCGGTTTTCTGCGTATGACTGTGCCTCTTGATTCTATACGACTACTCCGACAAAGGCTGGAGGAAATTCTGACTGAACAACTTCCCGAGAACGGCCAGCAATGGCTCTTCTCCCGCGTAGACCGCTCCAGTACTTCGGCCCTGCTCATGGCTTTTGTAGCCGCTCCCCGTTTCACGGGCAAACAACCCGTCTCACTTTCGGCTGAACGTCGGCAGGAACTGGCTGAACTCCGTCCCGAATTCCGGTTACTGGCCTGGCCGCTCGACCGGGTAACGCGGCTTTATCTGTTACTACAGCTGCCCCTGGAAAATCGCGAAGCATTCACTCAAGCGGTCGAAACGCTTTTTGACACCGCTGAAATGAATGAGCTGGTCGCCTTGTACGCGTCATTGCCCGTACTACCCTACCCCGAAGCCTGGCTATTTCGGGCGTCGGAAGCCGTTCGATCCAACATGGGTCTGGTATTCGAGGCACTGGCCTTGGGAAACCCCTATCCTTCCGAACAATTTCCCGAACCAGCCTGGAACCAGCTGGTCATGAAAACCATTTTTAACGATAAATCCGTGGGCAGTATCGTTGGATTGGTGGAACGGAGCAATCCTACCCTGGCCCGGATTCTGGTTGATTTTGCTCATGAACGTTGGGCCGCCGGTCGGTACGTACCCGCCCGGGCCTGGCAAATGGTCGTACCCTTTGTCAACGAAGCGATGTTGCCCGATCTACAGCGTTTGTTTACCTCCGACCGAGCAGTAGATCGGCAGGCCGCGGCTCTCCTTTGCAACGAAACTAACTTCGAACCGGCCCGTGCCTTAGGGCGACAATTTCCGGTCGAACATGCGGAGCAATTGCGTTGGGAAAACTTAGATACACAACTGGCTTAATGGCTTTTACTGTTTTATAATCGATTCTTCGGAATTGTACTGCTTATGTGTCAGCACGAATTAAACCCCTCCCATTTCGAGGAAAATAAAGAAGAAATTACCCACAGCAATTTGCAGTGGAATCAGTACCGCGAGTCGATTCAGGGCATGAAGTTCTTCGACCCGCACGTACACATGACCTCCCGTACTACCGACGACTATCAGGCCATGGCCGACGCCGGAATCGTGGCACTGATTGAACCCGCGTTCTGGCTCGGACAACCGCGTACGGGCGTGGCTTCGTTTAAGGATTACTTTAGTAGTCTGGTGGGTTGGGAACGCTTTCGTTCTTCGCAATTTGGCATCAAACACTATTGCACGATTGGTTTGAATTCCCGCGAAGCCAACAACGAAGCTCTGGCCGAGCAGGTGATGGAAGTTTTGCCTTTGTTCATTTACAAGGAAGGCGTGGTCGGCGTAGGCGAAATTGGCTTCGACGATCAGACGCCCGCTGAAGAAAAATACTACCGACTCCAGCTCGAATTAGCGAAGGAAGCCAATCTACCAGTACAGATTCATACGCCGCACCGGGATAAAAAGCAGGGTACGGAACGCAGTATGGCCATTGCTCTCGAACACGGACTGGATCCCGGCATGGTCATCATCGATCATAACAATGAGGAAACGGTAAAAAGTGTACTCGATCAGGGGTTCTGGGCGGCCTTTACCATTTATCCGTTTACGAAAATGGGCAATGAACGGATGGTTGAGGTAGTACGGCAATACGGTCCCGAGCGGATTATGGTTAATTCGGCCGCCGACTGGGGTATTTCCGATCCGCTGGCCGTTCCTAAGACGGCCGCGTTGATGAAAATGAAAGGTATTTCAGACGAAGCCATTCGCCTCGTGACGTACCAGAATGCACTGGATGCTTTCGGCAAAAGCGGTCAGATTTTTGAAGAAGAATTCGGAGGCGAGATCGATCAGAGTCAGAAATTCAACGGCAATACGATCCTGCGGGGTGGACAGCAACCACGAATCGATAAGGATTCGCTATTTATTAGCTAGGGATTTTTAGTTGTTGGTTGGTAGTTATAAGTTGTTGGCAGACATTTCGTGGCGTAGGCCTTGCGAAACCAGACACCTTAAGTATTCCTTGCCAGGCGTTTTCTCTCTGCATAAAATACGTAGATAAGGGTTTCAGCTTTCGTCATCTACTCCACTCATTCACTAACAACTCATAACGATCAACCAACAACCCTTTTCAAACCTTAAACCAAAGTTAAACTTCAAACCTCAAGCCGTCCATTTGTCAACCCTGTTGATTAAATTGCTAGCCTTTTCGGTTTGACCGTTTCGCATTTCATTCGTTAATCGTATTAATAGCCTACTAAAGTCTTGACCATTAAGCCCTACCTCCAGTTGATGCGGCCCGCCAACATTGTTACGTCCATTGCGGATGTATGGGCAGGGGCCGCCATCGCCGGGGTACTTTCGACTGTATTCGACTGGCAACCTTTTCTTGCCTTGAGCGTTGCCACGATTGGTCTGTACGGCGGTGGTGTCGTTTTCAATGATGTATTCGACGCCCAACTCGATGCCGTCGAACGTCCCGAGCGGCCCATTCCCAGTGGACAAGTACCCATCGAAGCCGCCATTTTTCAGGGTACGCTTTTGCATTTACTCGGCATTGCTGCGGCCAGTCTGTGCAGTACCGAAAGCGGTATTCTGGCGGCGGCCATTGCCGTACTTACCCTGAGTTACAATCGCTTCGCCAAACACGACTCTATCCTTGGTCCCCTCAACATGGGCTTATGCCGGGGCTTAAATCTCCTGTTAGGGATTAGCATCATGCCCGATGCCATGTTTGAATGGTATGGACTTGGATTTCTTCCCATTATTTTCATTGCAGCCGTTACCATGATTAGCCGGGGCGAAGTGCACGGCGGTCATTCGCGGACCATGTTATTCGCGGGGATTTTATTTGCCGTGGTTGAACTGGCTCAACTGTACATCGGTTATAGTCAGGGACATGTACTGGAAACCGTACCGCTGGTTTTGTTACACGCCGTCATGGTATTCAGACCTCTCCTTCGAGCGTATCAGAATCCCATTGGGCCCAATATTGGCAAGGCCGTAAAAGCGGGTGTACTCTCCCTTATTTTAATGAACGCGGCCTGGTGTATGGCTTTCGGAGCCTGGCCCCTGGCCCTGGCTACTTTACTATTGTTACCATTCTCGTTACAACTAGCCAAATGGTTCGCCGTAACATAGCGAGTTGGGAGTTTAGAGTCCAGGGTCTAAAGTTGAAAAAACTCAAAACCCTGGACTCTAAACTCTAAACTCTATAATTTAAACTCAGTCCATGGAAACCATTCAGCAGCGATTTGCAGTCACCTTTTCGTATCCGGTGATCTTCACGCAGCAGTTATTTGATCCCCAGAATGCTACACTTCGGGATTTCCTTAGTCAATACGGCGAACGCGATTTTCGCAAAAAGATATTCTTCTGTATCGATTCGGGTGTTCTAGCAGCTCATCCGACCTTACAAAGCCAGATTACGCACTATTTTGAATCCGTGCCCACGCTTTCGCTCGTTCCCGAATGGCTGATTATTCCCGGCGGCGAAGCGGCAAAAAATGCTCCGGCTCTGTTTGATCAGATCGTCGAGGCCGTCGATCAATACGGCATTGACCGGCACTCGTTCGTGGCAGCCATCGGAGGCGGTGCCGTACTCGATCTGGTGGGTTACGCCGCCGCCGTATCGCATCGGGGCGTCAAACACATCCGGATTCCAACGACCGTACTATCGCAGAACGATTCGGGCGTTGGCGTGAAAACGGTATCAATTACCGGGGTAAGAAGAACTTTCTGGGCACCTTCGCTCCGCCCGTAGCCGTCTTCAACGATACGGATTTTCTGCGTACGCTCGACGACCGCGACTGGCGTTCCGGTATTTCCGAAGCGATTAAAGTGGCTCTCATCAAGGATAAAGTCTTTTTCGAATGGCTTGAAGCGAATGCCAAAGCACTGGCTCAACGCGACGAAGCGACCATGCAATACCTCATTCACCGTTGTGCTGAACTGCACATGCAGCATATCAGCGGTGGCGATCCCTTCGAGAGTGGTTCCGCCCGCCCCCTGGATTTTGGGCACTGGGCGGCTCACAAGCTGGAATACCTGACCCATTTTGAAGTTCGTCACGGGGAAGCTGTAGCCATTGGCATAGCTTTGGATACCTATTACTCGCAATTGACGGGTCGTCTGTCCGAAACCGATACGCAACGCGTCATTCAGGTATTGCACGAACTGGGTTTCGAGCTATATCATCCCGCTCTGGCGGAACAGGATTCCGTCCATCTCATCAACGGATTACGGGAATTTCAGGAACACCTGGGCGGTCGCCTGACGATCACTCTACTCGATGCCATCGGCGTAGGCGTGGAGGTTCACGAAATGGATACTGTACTTATTCAGAAAGCCGTCGTGGCTTTACAGGGGGAAACGGTGTAAATTAGGGTTTGCAAGTGGTGTGCCGTTTGAGAAGGTTTGATTGGTTTCAGGTTTGACGATTGTTTTACTTTTGAATCAACCATTCCCCTTCAACAATCGCAAAACCCCGGAGGGGTTCCCTCTCATTAGCCAGGGGTGAAACCTCTGGTACCCCGGAACCCGGTACCTTTGCACCCCGACCCTCTACCCAGTTCGAACCTCAAACCCAAAAAGATAAGCTATGAAAACTTCCCTGGGTCATCTGACGTACTGTAGCAATATTCACCCCGGCGAACGCTGGGACGATCATTTCTCGGCTCTGCAAACCAGTATTCCACTCATTCGCCAGGCCGTTGCTCCGGACAAAGCATTTGGCATGGGTTTACGCGTGGCGGGTCTAGCCAGCAAGGATTTACTGCTGGAAAGTAACCTGAAGCCCTTTCAGGAGTGGCTGACCGAGCAGAATGCCTACGTATTTACCATGAATGGCTTTCCCTACGGAGGCTTTCACGATACGCGGGTCAAAGAAGATGTTCACGCTCCCGACTGGATTCAGCCCGAGCGACGGGATTACACCATCCGGCTTTTCCAGATTCTCTCGCAGCTGTTGCCCGCGGGGATGCGGGGCGGTATCTCCACTTCGCCGCTCACCTATCGCCACTGGTGGCCAACGGAACTCACGCGAACCGAAGCTTTTCAGCAGGCTACGCATCACATGCTCGAAGTGGTGGTTGAACTGGTCCGAATCAATCAGGCGACCGGGCAGGTGCTTCACCTCGACATTGAACCCGAGCCCGATGGCTTACTGGAAAATTCAGCGGAATTTATTGAATGGTTCAACGGCCAGCTCATTTTTGATGGCGTACCCTATCTCGTACAAAAAGCCGGATTGAGTGAAGCCGAAGCCGAAGCCGCCCTTCGGACGCACATTCAGGTGTGTTACGACGTTTGCCATTTTGCGGTGGAATTCGAAAATCCCGACGAAGCCCTCAATCGTTTTGAAGCCGAAGGTATTGGCATTGGAAAAATCCAGATCAGTTCCGCTCTGAAAGTTGATTTTGAAAATTACGTTTCGGAGAAAATGGAGCTATTGAGTCGGTTCGACGAGCCGACGTACCTGCATCAGGTGGTAGCCCAGCACCAGGGAACGCTCTTAAAATACCCCGACCTCAACGAGGCTCTGTGGGACGGTACGCCCACGGGCGAATGGCGGATTCACTACCACGTTCCGCTGTTTGTGGAGCAGTACGGCCTGCTGAATTCCACCCGCGACGACATTGTGCGGGTACTGAATCGGCAGCAACGCAAGCCCTTTACTGAACATCTGGAAGTAGAAACGTATACCTGGGGGGTTCTGCCACCCGAATCGCAGTTGCCCATCGAAGAGTCGATCATCCGGGAACTGAAATGGACGCTCGCCCAGGTGGAAGGTAATGTACGTAATCTGAATTAAGCGGATTCCTGTTTCAAGAAAATCATGCAAAAAACCGTCGTAATAGATGTCGTAGGGCTTAGTCAGAGTGTGATTGGCGAGTATACGCCATTTCTGAGTAACTACCTCAAGACGAGAAACATACAAACCATTACCCCCGTACTACCTGCCGTTACGACGACTTCGCAAAGCGTGTACGTAACGGGAAAATGGCCGAGTGAAAATGGTATCGTTGCCAACGGCTGGTATGACCGCGAAGACGCCGAAGTAAAGTTTTGGAAGCAGTCCAATCACCTGGTGAAAGGCGAGAAAATTTGGGAAGCCGCCCGTAAAGTGGATCCTTCGTTTACGGTTTCCAAGATGTTCTGGTGGTACAACATGTATTCCTCGGCGGACTGGTCTGTAACGCCCCGGCCCCAGTACCACGCCGATGGCGTGAAGGCTCCCGACTGCTATAGCTACCCGCCCGAACTACGGGATCAGTTACAGACTAAACTTGGTCAGTTTCCGCTGTTTAGTTTCTGGGGACCAAACGCCAATATTAAATCTACGCAATGGATTGCCGATGCCTCGTTATTCGTAGACGAGCAACACAATCCTACGTTAACGCTGATTTACCTGCCACACCTGGATTACTGTTTACAGAAATACGGCGTCGATTTCTCAAAAATTCAGAACGAATTAGGCGAGATCGACCGTGTCCTGGAACAGCTCATCACCCATTACCAGAAGAAAAACGCTCGCATCATTCTGCTTTCGGAATACGGCATCAACGATGTAAATCGGCCTGTCCACCTCAATCGTATTTTGCGGGAAGCGGGTTTGATTTCCGTTCGCCAGGAACGCTGGTATGAATTGCTGGATGCCGGGGTATCTGAAGCCTTTGCAGCCTGCGATCACCAGATTGCTCACGTGTACGTGAAAGACAAATCCCGGATTCCCTTCGTGAAACAGCTGTTGGAAAAAGTACCGGGCGTGAAATGGGTACTCGACGAGGCGGGCAAACGCGAACACCACATTGACCACGACCGGGCGGGCGATCTGGTCGTGATGGCCGAAACCGATAGCTGGTTTACCTATTATTACTGGTTCGACGATAAAAAAGCCCCGGATTACGCTCATCTGGTGGACATTCACCGCAAACCCGGTTATGACCCTGTGGAGATGTTCATGGACCCGGCCAATCCACTCATTAAACTGCGGGCGGGGTATAAGCTGGCTCGCAAACTCATGGGCTTCCGGTATCTGATGGATGTCATTCCCCTGGATGCAACGCTGGTCAAAGGATCACACGGTGCGGTACTGGCTCCTAAGGAGTTTCATCCGGTCCTGATTACGGATCAGCCCAGCGGCAAAGATCAGCTCGTGGCTACGGATGTGTACGATGTTATCTGGCAGCATCTGAACAACTAGAAGAATTTTATTTACGCTTTAGGAGTACCCCGGACCCATACTCCGGGGTACTTTTTTTGTGCGTTTAGCTTATAAGTCTAGTATAACTGGATAATTTTCTATAGAAAAATTACAAATAAACATTTCAATAATTATAATATTATTTCTAATCTTGTATCTACTAAGCTGATCCTCAACTCTTACTCTTCGAGTTATGGCACAAATCAAAGCATACCTTACGTTTGGTGGAAACTGTCTGGAAGCCATGAATTTTTACCAGCAATGTTTCGGCGGTGATTTCGACTGTATGACCTACGAAAACTCTCCCATGCAGATTCCGGACGACGCAAAATCGAAGATCATGCACTCGCGGCTGGTGAGCGATACGCTGGAACTGATGGCCGCCGACGACGTTCAGCATAAATCGGTCCGCTGTGGTAATATGGTTACATTGAATGTCAACTGTAACTCAAAAGATGAAATCAAACGCATTTTCAAAGTTCTGGCCCAGGGCGGTCGGGTAACCATGCCCTTACAGGATACCTTCTGGGGTGCGAAGTTTGGAACGCTTACCGATAAGTACGGCATCAAATGGATGCTTAATTGTGATTAGGGTTCATCTTCAACCTGCATTTCCAGCGATCAAGGCTCTTGATCGCTTTTTTGTGCTTTATCAACAAATGATCAAGTTATTTAACCAAATTTCATCAAATACATAAATTTTAATTCATTTTCGCATACATTTGAATACAAAACATAATCAAATGTATGGAGGATTACCTGAAAGGTCGGGGTGCCCAGCTCAATACAGCCAATCGTTTTCTGAAACAACGTTACGAGGAAGAGCCCAGCGAAGTGCTGCAACCGTCACCTCAAACGCAGTTCATTCCGGAGACGCCTAAGAAAATCATCAGTACGTTCAACAGCCCGGATTTACCCATGGGCAAATCCATCAACCCTTACCAGGGCTGCGAACACGGTTGTATTTACTGTTACGCCCGCAATTCGCACGAGTATTGGGGCTACTCGGCGGGACTGGATTTTGAAACGAAGATTATGGTGAAGCGAAACGCTGCTCAATTGCTGGAAGAACAATTTCGAAAAGCAGCATGGGTACCCACGCCCATTGAACTTTCGGGCAATACGGATTGCTACCAACCTGCCGAACGCAAATTTGAGCTTACGCGAAGTTTGCTGAAGGTCTTCGCCAAATACCGTAATCCCGTGAGCATGATTACTAAAAATGCTCTGATCTTACGTGATCTGGATGTACTCTCCGAACTGGCTGCTCACCAACTCGTTCACGTTTACATTTCGATTACTACGCTTAATGAAGAGTTACGGCAGACCATGGAGCCGCGTACGGTTACGGCTCAAAAACGACTACAGGTCATTGAACGACTGACGGCGGCGGGTGTACCTGTGGGCGTGATGACCGCTCCCATCATTCCGGGCCTCAACGACCATGAAATTCCGAAGCTGATTGAAGCGGCCGCAAACGCCGGAGCCCTTACGGCGGCCCTGACCGTCGTTCGGCTGAATGGAGCGATTGGCGAGTTATTCGAGGACTGGATTCGGAAGACCTTCCCCGACCGGGCCGATAAAGTACTGAATCAGATTCGGGATTGTCACGGTGGGCAACTCAACGACAGTCGCTGGAACGTACGCATGATGGGCCAGGGTAAAATAGCCGAGCACATTCATCAACTTCACCGCATTTCGCGGCAACGGTACATGCCCAACCGCCAGATGCCTGCGTACGACCTAACGCAGTTTCGGCGGGAAGGTATGCAGATGAAGCTGTTTTGATATTTTGTTATTGGTTGTTAGTTATTTGTGGGTCTAGACACAAAAAAAGGCTACAAAACGATGTTTTGCAGCCTTCTGTGTATGCTTATCGAACAAGCTTATTTCGGAGTTACAACCAGATTAAGGTATGCACCATCCTGAACAGGAGAACCTAAGCTTTTTGCTTTGTCGATGATCTGTGCATCGATACCCGTAGGATTCTTCACGTTCAGTATATACTTGAACGTTGCTGTTTTATCAGTTACTGATTCAGCAGAGTATTTCAAGACAGCCCCTGAAGTAGAAGTCATCGTAATAGTCTTGTTGTCTGAAGCTAAGGCCCAGGTCCCCGTCGTGTTGGCACCGTCTAGATCGTTCCGCTGAAAAGTCCCATCAGATTTAAAGGTAACCGAAAATGAACCGAAGTCGTACAGATTTGCGGAACCCCCTCTAGCGTATATAGGAAGTTGTTTGATAACACTATTAACATCGTAGGCAACTACGCTTTGGCTTTGCCAAGTCTTAATCAGGGCTGCCTTCGTGTTATTCGTTCCCCCGTCATTCGTGTTGTCGTCGTCTTTTTTGCAACCAAAAATGAAGGCGGCTGATAAAGCCAGTAACATTAAGCTTTTTTTCATGAGATTGTTTGTGTTCGAAAGTCGTTCCGTTTCTGGCGGGTAAAACGACGGACTTCCTGGGTTTGTTTACAATGCGTTAATGGAGCTAAAAAACAGTACAAGGATGCGAGGGCAAACGCAGCAAACCGCCACGAATATAGCTTAACTTCTGATGTTCAGGGACGTATCGCACCTAAATTCTTTGTTTAGTGAGCCTCCAGCCAGTTTTGCCCTACGCCCATGCCTGTTTCCATTTTTACCGACAAGGGCAAGGCATGCACCATCAGCTCATTTACGTGCTCCCGCAGATAGTCGAGTTCGCTTTTATGAACGTCGAAAACCAATTCATCGTGTACGGTAAGGATCATTCGGGACTTTAATTTTTCCCGCCGAATAAAATCCTGCACTTTCACCATGGCGATTTTCATGATATCCGCCGCCGTTCCCTGAATTGGAGCGTTGATGGCGTTGCGTTCGGCGTAGCCCCGGTCGGTCTGGTTGCCCGAGTTAATATTCGGCAAATACCGCCGACGGCCCAGAATGGTTTCAGCGTAGCCCGTCTCGCGTACCTTGGCCATACTTTCGTCCATGTATTCCTTTACCGCCGGAAATTCCCGGAAATAGTTGTCAATCAATTCCTTGGCTTCAGTCCGGGACACTTCTACCTGTTGAGAAAGACCGAAGGCCGAAACGCCGTAGATGATCCCGAAATTGACCGTTTTCGCCTTACGTCGCATGTCGGCGGTGACTTCTTCTAACGGTACGTGGAAAACCTTGCTCGCCGTTGCCCGGTGTACGTCCAGGCCCTGATTAAAGGCTTCCGTCATACTGGCATCCCCCGAAAACGCCGCCATGATGCGTAATTCGATCTGCGAATAATCGGCGGACAAAATCACGTGATCTTCATCGCGGGCAATAAAGGCTTTCCGAATTTCCCGTCCGCGTGGCGTACGAATCGGAATGTTCTGCAAGTTTGGATTCGTGGACGACAGCCGGCCCGTAGCCGTTACGGCCTGGTTGAAACTGGTGTGCAGACGACCCGTACGCGGCGAAAGCAGGGCGGGCAGAGCATCCACGTAGGTGGATTTGAGTTTCTGTAATTCCCGGAAATCCAGAATCTTTCGTACGATTTCGTGCTTTGATTCCAGACCTAGCAATACGTCCTCCCCCGTCATATACTGACCCGTCTTGGTTTTCTTCGCTTTGGGATCGAGATGCAGTTTTTCGAATAAAATCTCTCCCAGCTGTTTCGGGGAAGCGATATTGAATTCCTGTCCGGCCAGTTCCCAGGCCCGCTGTTGCGTATCCCGCAAATCCACGTCGAGTTGCTGGGAAAGCTCTTTCAGAAAACCGACGTCGAGTCGTACGCCTTCGGCTTCCACTTCAGCCAGTACGCGGGCCAGCGGCATTTCCACCGTTTCAAAGAGCGAAACCAGCTTCGGATTTTGCTGGAGTACGGGGTTGAGTACCTCCTTGAGTTGCAGGGTAATATCGGCATCCTCAGCGGCATACTCCTTGATTTTCTCCATATCCACGTCCCGCATATTGCCCTGATTCTTGCCTTTTTTACCAATCAGTTCTTCGATGGCTACGGGCGTGTAATTCAAATACGTTTCGGCCAGAATATCCATGTTGTGCCGTTTTTCGGGCTCAATCAGGTAATGGGCCAGCATGGTATCGTAGAGTTTTCCTTTGACTTCCACGCCGTAGTTGGCCAGAACCGTCAGATCGTATTTGATGTTCTGAGCGATTTTTTCGACGGCTTCATTTTCGAATACGGAACGAAAATCTTCCAGGATGACGAGAGCTTCTTCCCGGTTGTCCGGAACGGGTACGTAGAAAGCTTCGCCCACCCGGTACGAAAAAGACATCCCGATCAGATCCGCTTCAATGGCTGACAGGGC
Source organism: Siphonobacter sp. BAB-5385 (assembly GCF_002261125.1). Lineage (NCBI taxonomy): Bacteria > Pseudomonadati > Bacteroidota > Cytophagia > Cytophagales > Cytophagaceae > Siphonobacter > Siphonobacter sp. BAB-5385. The sequence continues at coordinate 26,040 of NZ_NMPS01000038.1, forward strand.
CGTTGTTTCCGTATCGAAACAGATGGCATCCTGCAGATTGAGGTAATGAGCCAAAGATTTCCGCAGTTCCGGGGTATCGATTAACTGGTAATCGTGAACGGTATCATGCACTGTCCGACGAACCGTAGTGGTCTCCCACTGCCCCGCTACTTCCGACGTAGCTACGGCGGCTACCGGAGCGGCTCCGAACAAATCCATCTGAGCCGTTGGGGCTTTGGATTTGGCCGTTTTTGGGGTCTCGGCGGGTGCCGGTTCTTCGCCCAGCAAGCGTTTGCGAAGCGTACGGAATTCCAGTTCATCAAGTAAGGCTGACAGCGCTTCGCGGTTGGGCTCGCAGAGTTCCAGAGCTTTTTCATCGAATTCAATCGGCACATTCTGCTCAATCAGGGCCAGTTCTTTGGACAGAAGTCCCTGCTCGGCGAACGCACGGACGTTTTCCGCCATTTTGCCCTTCAACTGGTCTACGTTGGCAATCAGGTTTTCGACTGAACCGTATTCAGCGATCAGTTTCACCGCCGTTTTTTCGCCAATCCCGGGGATACCGGGAATATTATCGACGGCATCGCCCATCAGTCCCAGCAAATCCACGACCTGATCGACATTACTAATGCCCCAGCGTTCGCAAACCTCTTTGGGACCCATGATCTCCACGTCCTTCCCCATAAAAGCGGGCTTATAGAGCTTCACGTGTTCCTCTACCAGTTGTCCGTAATCTTTGTCGGGGGTCATCATGTATACCTCGTATCCACCCACTGCGGAAGCCTTTTTGGCCAGCGTACCAATGATGTCGTCGGCTTCGTAGCCTTCCATAATCAGTACCGGAATGCACAGAGCTTCGCACAATCGTTTGACGTACGGAATGGCAATCGTAATATCTTCGGGTTGCTGTTGCCGCTGAGCCTTGTATGCCTCAAAACGTGTATGGCGGAAGGTGGGCTTCGCCGTATCAAAAGCCACCCCCAAATGCGAGGGATTTTCTTTGCGTAATACCTCGAGAAGCGTATTTGTAAAACCAAAAACAGCACTGGTATTCAGTCCGGTAGACGTAATACGGGGCGTTTTGGCAAAAGCGAAGTGAGCCCGGTAAATGAGGGCCATCGCGTCCAGGAGAAATAGTTTTTTCATGCAACCGCTGCGTTTCTTGCCCGCAAGTTAACGCTTCGTGGCAGGCTTTCGTCACTGGTACGATTATTGCGAAAGAGGAATTTTCGTTAGATTGGATGATTGTTTCAGCCTCATCCGTTTACCTATGTTTTGCACCATGGAAAAACCGTATCAGATCCTGGCCATTTCGGGCAGCCTGCGGGCCGCCTCGACCAATACACAAATTTTAGAGAAAATTTCCCAGTGGGTACCTGATACCGTTTCGTGGCAGATCTACGAAGAGCTGGCTCAAATTCCTCCCTTTGATCCGGATTATACAGAATATCCGGCGGCCGTCGAACAGTTCCGTACGCAGTTGCTGGCGGCAGATGCACTCGTCTTTTGTTCTCCGGAATACGTATTCGGCGTACCGGGAGTTTTGAAAACCTGCTGGACTGGACCTCGGCGTTCTCTTCCGGCGAATGGCATGAAAAACCTACGGCGGTGATTACGGCTTCGATACTGGGTGAAAAAGCCCACGAATCGTTGCGACTCACTTTAGGCATCCTGGGAGCCCGTATTCTGGAAAACACCAGTTTACTCATTTCGCACGCCCGTACCAAGATGGATAAGCCGGAAACCGAAGCCGATCTGAAAGCCGTCTTGAATGCTCTGCTCCAGGAACTCACGGAAAAACCCGTCTTACAGTAAGTTTTCAATGGCATACAAAAAGCCCCAACGAATGGCATTCGTTGGGGCTTTTCTATTTTCTTGCTCGTTAGTTCACTTTCTGGATGGGAGGCAGCTTGGACTCGTCGAATTTGATCGCTCCGCAGGACCCGCAACCTTTGGCACAACCGCCGGTTTTTCGCAGGCTGAACTGCTTTCTGAACTGATTCCCCAGGTACGCCAGGGCACCGACGAATAACATTCCGATGACGAGTGTTTCCATGCTTTCTTCTGTCTTTGGGCCTATAACGTTCAAGTCAAACCTTTTTGTTCGGACTAAGCCATACTTTCGCTAATCATGTCAATCAATTCCTGATGAATGCGGCCGTTGGAACTGATGATTTCGCCGCCAAAGAGGTAGTTTTCTTCGCCTTTGAAATCAGTAACCGTACCACCGGCTTCCTGTACCAGCAAGATACCAGCCGCAATATCCCAGCTATTGATGTTGTATTCAAAATAACCTTCAAACCAGCCCCGGGCCGTATACGCCAGATCAAGAGCAGCCGAGCCGATTCGACGGAACCCGTGCGATTCTTTCGTAATCCGCAGAATCATGTTCATGTACGCTTCGGTCTTCTGATTCTGACGACTCGGGAAACCACAGGCCAGCAGGCTGCTCTGCACCCGGTCTACTTTGGATACTGACAGGCGTTCTTTGTTCATCCAGGCTCCGCCGTCTTTCCAGGTATAAAACATTTCATCCCGAAAAGGCTCGTAAATGATGCCCGCTACGGGTTTGCCACCCTGCAACAGTCCAATGCTGGTACAGAATTGCGGATAGGCGTGCAGAAAGTTCGTCGTGCCATCCAAGGGGTCAATGACCCATACAAATTCCTGATCGGTGGCCTGCTCTACTGTCCCTTCTTCGGTAATAAAACCCGAGCCGGGCAGCAAGCCCGAAAGTCCTTCCACCAGCCGACTTTCCGTTTCCTTATCGACGTACGAAACGAGATTGAAATTTTCGCCGTATTTATGCTCGATTTTTGTGGGATCGAAGTGTTTGAGTTCCGCCAGCATAAATTCACCGGCAGCTTTCGCCAATTGGGTTACTTCGAGGGTAATTTTCTCAAAACTCATGCGGTCTTTTGGTTTAGCTATGGGAGCAACGCAAGTATGGCGGTTTGCGTTTAGGTGCCCGTTGGCAAAGTAACACTTATTCGTACGAACATTTTCGCTGAAAGAAAGCATTTCTTTGCGTCAAACCGGCTTTTCCGCCGTGGTCAACTGGATAGGGCATTATTTTTTTAACGCCTCCTACATTTGCAATCAGCATTTCACCCCTTCAATGTATGGCTTCTATTTACACCCCCAAACAGCAGCGTTACCTGCTCGTTTTCAGCCTTGTGGTCATTACGGGCTTTATTATCGCCGGTCTACGACAATATATTACGGCTTTTTTCGGAGCTGGTATTCTGTATGTCATTTTCCGCCCCTGGTTTACGACCCTTGTTCATAAAAAGAACTTCAATCGGACGCTCGTTACGATTGGCTTGCTACTGTTTTCCATCATTGTCATCATTATTCCTTTTCTGGTATTAAGCCTGCTGTTGATTGGCCGGGTTCGCTATTACAGTCAGAATTACCAGGATATTCTCAAGCTGGTAAAACGACTGGAAGACCTGACGGGCTTTTCCATTACGGATGAAGACAATATTCAGTCGCTTATTCAGCAGGGAGCCAGCTGGGCCAGTCAACAGTTTCCTTCTATTATCGGCGGTACCCTCGACGTACTGATCATTCTGGGTTTGCTGTTTTTCACGATGTACTATATGTTCAAGCAGGAAGAGCAATTCCTGGGTGGACTGCGGCGATACCTGCCTTTCGACGACGATACCGACGATGAACTCGGGGAAAGTCTGAAAAATATGGTGAACGCCAATATTCTGGGTCAGGGTCTGATTTCTTTGATTCAGGGGGTATTGACGGGACTTACCCTTTGGGTTTTCGATATTCCGGACGCGGCGTTCTGGGGTACAGTTTCGTTCTTTCTGAGTTTCATTCCCGTATTGGGCACTCCGCTGGTCTGGGGTCCGGCCGGTTTAATCGCCATTTCCCAGGGAAATACGGGGCAGGGCGTCGGTATTCTGCTCGTTGGGGTTATTGTTTTAACCAATGTCGATAACGTCCTGCGGATTGTTCTGGCTAAACGCATGGGCGATGTGCACCCCCTGATTACGCTGGCGGGGGTAGTACTCGGCGTTCCCTTGTTCGGTATCCTGGGTCTGGTCATTGGTCCGTTACTTATTGCCTACCTGATCGTACTTTTCAAGGTGTTCGAACGAACCAATAAGCAGTTGATCAAAGAAGAAAAGCGGGAAAATAAAATCATCCAGCAGCAGGCTACCCTCGAACAGCCCGATACGCCCATCATTCCCGATCATAAACTTTTGTAAGTATAGCAGCAGTCACCTCCCGTGATGATCGGCCCGGTGACTGCTGTTTTTTCTATCCTTCCCTAACTACCGCATGAAACCATTTCTTGTCTTACTATCCTTTACTTTGATTACCCTTATTGGCGTGTGGCTCTCGTCGGGAGCCTGGCATTTGCGTTTTGCGGCTAATGTGGGTATGAGTGTCATGTTACTATTCACGGCTCTGGGCCACTTCGTCTTCTGGAAAGGCATGTCCCTGATGTTGCCTCCGTTTATTCCCTTTCGAAAAGTTATTGTCTGGGCCACGGGGGTTCTGGAAATAGCCGCCGCCATGGGTTTGCTCTTCCCTACCTTTCGCCATACGACGGCCGTTTGGCTCATTATTTTCTTTATCCTGATTTTTCCGGCCAATGTGTACGCAGCCCTGCAACGCGTGGATTACCAACGAGCAACCTACACCGGGCCCGGTACGGACTATCTCTGGTTACGGACAGGTTTACAGTTTTTCTTCATCGTCTGGGTCTGGTTTTTCAGTTGGTAGCCGTTCTCGAATGAAGTCGATCCATAAGGCTACGATCCAGTATTCATGAAAAAGAGACGCGATTTACAGGTCGCGTCTCTTTTTCATTATTTAGCCTTCCATTCCAGGGAAAGATTCGGTAGTTGTAAATCCCGGTGCGGCGTGGGTGGCTCGTGTAATTGCCAGCTTAGCGTATTACTCGGTTCGAGTTTTATCCGCTGGAGTCGTTTGCGGTACATGACCTGCGGAACCTGATCGCTGATCAGAACGGGTACCTGATCGTGGTAGCGGTTGTAGAGTTTAACCAGCAACTGGTTGGTTCCAGGCCGTACTTTCAGGAGTACCACGTCCCGCGTCGAATCCGTTTTCTCAGGGTTGTTGTGCAGTAACAGCGGTTGTCCGTTCAGCCAGACCCCTACGGCATCCCCACTTCTGATGTCTACCAGTACGGGCTGAGCTTTATCTGCCGTAATTTCCTGCAGTACAAACCAGCTTTGGGAAGGCTGAGCGGGTAGCTGATGAGTTTCGCCTTTCTTCCAATCCGTCGCCTGCCAGGGTTTTCCACTGGCGAGCCAGCTTCTGGAAGGATCAATGGGAATGACGCTCGTCCAGCCAATGCCAGTATTAGCAACCTGATTCAGATAGAGGGGTCCCCAGGTCAGCTTGCCCGTCTGCGGAATGGGTACTTCTTCCGCTTCATCCAGAATGACGGGTTGCGATTCACCATTGACCTGCAAATCAATACTACGGCCTTTTTCTTCCTCGGTGAATACTACTGTGGGCGTTATTGAAGTGGCCTTGGGTAATTCGATCTGCCAGGAATCTTTCACGACCGTTCGGTAATACGTGTTATAATCGACGCCGCCTATGCTGTAGTGATGTTCGGCATTATCGTGCTGGAGTACTACCGTTTTCTGCGTTGGATCTACCGTCAGTACGCGGGCAGGCGGTACGCTGTAGCCGTTCGCAAATTCCAGCATAAGTACCGGAACGTCTTTCACCGATTTGATTTCTGCTGGTAACATGATTTGAATATTGTTCCCCATTCGCTTGTACGAAGCCGTTTGTTGCGGTTGTCCCAGTACGTGAATGATCTTGACGGCTCCGGTGACATTAGGCAGCGTAATGGTACGGCTGGCGGGCATTTGCAGCAGCGACAGGTACAGTTTATTCGTTCCCGAAGCCGTTACCTCCCCCCATTTGAAGGGCGTAGGAAAGGGATCGGGACTGGTGCCGTATACGGCTTCTCCGTTCTGCCGGAGCCATTTACCGATCTTAAGTAATACGTCCCGTTCAAATTCCACGACGGTGCCATCGCCCCGTGGACCGATGTTCAGCAGATAATTTCCACCGCGACTGACTACTTTCAGTAAACTAGCCAGTTTTTCTCGGGCCTTATCCTCCACCGAACCGTGTTCCTGCCAGGAGCGGTACCCCCAGGTTTCGTCGTAGATGGAAGCAGGGGTTTGCCAGGGCGTAGCGATTTTGTAGTTGGGATATTCATTGTCACCCATGACACAGAAATCACCCGCCTCGTTGCCCAGTCGTCCGCTAACCATACAATTGGGTTGCAATTGGTGAACCAGCTCCCGGAGCTCGCGACTTTGCTGGGGCGTTTGCGAACCCATGTCAAACCAGAGTTCGGAAATGGGTCCGTAATTGGTGAGCAGTTCGCGAATCTGATTTTTGTTGTATGCGTGGTGAGCCGCCGGAATCGGATCGGAATTACTACTGGAAATGGGGTACGCCGCCGGAAAATGCCAGTCGATGACCGAGAAATACAGTCCGAATTTAAGTCCGTTCCGCTGACAGGCCTCGGCCATTTCTTTCACGACATCGCGGTGATAGGGGGTGGCATCCACCATATTGAATTTCGTGTAGGCCGATTTGAACAGGCAAAAGCCGTCGTGGTGCTTCGAGGTCAGTACGATGGAACGCATGCCCGCCGCTTTCGCCAGCAGGGCTACCGAATCCGGATTCCAGAGTTTAGGGTCGAACGTTTTGGCGACGTTCTCGTACGTATCGCTATACAGACCCGCGGCGTGAGCCCGAATTTGCTCGCTATACCCTCTGGACACGGGCTTGCCTTCCCATACGCCGCCTAAAACGGAGTACACCCCCCAGTGAATGAATAGGGAGTACTTGTCGTTCTTCCAGGTTTCCAGGGCTTTAGAGGACTGCTGAGCTAAACTGGCAAGCGTGGTACAAAAGAAAATGAGTAGTAGGTACAATCGTTTCATACAGACCGGTTGAAGGGGTTAACGTTTCTCTAGCAATAATCGAAAGGTCAGATCATTGTTTTGATTAGGCCGTGAATTACTGATTTATTTCCGGGGATTGGAATATTTCTTTTCGCGTCTGCTACTCGCTTTATCCTACTAAGAGCAGTCTTTTTAATCGTGATTATGAAACTGATTCGCGTACTTCTATTTCTGTTTCTCCTGGTATCTTTTGCTTCATTGACTGTCGCTCAGTCGGTTGAATATCCGTATCCGGTTCAATATATCAACCTCCATCAGGAACAGAAAACGTTTCGTATGGCCTACATGGACGTACCGCCTGTGGGCAAAATGAACGCTAAGACGGCCCTACTTTTTCACGGAAAGAACTTCAACGGCGTGTACTGGCGGGATGTTATTGCTTTTCTGCGAAAAGCTGGCTATCGGGTAATCGTACCCGATCAGGTAGGTTGGGGCAAATCCGATTTCCCGGACCTGCATTACAGTTTCCATGCTTTAGCCACTCACAACAAACGACTACTGGATTCGCTCGGTATTGATCAAGTCACCCTGATTGCTCACTCGATGGGCGGCATGCTGGCGACGCGGTTTACACTGATGTACCCGGAAACAGTCCGCGAACTGATTCTGGAAAATCCAATCGGACTGGAAGACTACCGAACGATCGTCCCTTACCTACCCCTCGACGAAGCTTACCAGAACGAACTTGCCGCCACCTACGAATCCTACAAAAAGTACCAGCAGAGCTATTATCCGCAGTGGAAACCCGCGTACGAAGAATGGGTACAGGTGCAGGCCGCCGCTTTGAAAGACCCGCGATTCAAACAGATTGCCTGGGTCAATGCCCTCACCTATCAGATGATTTACGAACAGCCGGTTTGTTATGAATTCAAAAATATCCGCGTACCGACCTTACTGATTATTGGTCAGGAAGACCGCACCATCGTAGGCAAGAATCGGGTACCCAAAGATCGGGTGAATCAGTATGGTCAGTACCCGGCCTTGGGAAAGCGTACGCAGCAGCAAATACCGGGCAGCAAGCTCGTAGCTCTGCCCGGCGTAGGACATATTCCGCACGTACAGGATTTGGAAGCGTATCGAAAGGCTGTATTAGACTTTGCGAAGTAAACGAGAGGTGATACACCATCCAGCAACGCCACCCCTATTACAAATAATCTAAAAACCCCGGAGGGGTTTCATGTGCATAGCCCGGGATGCAATCCCGGGGCCAAATTTTTCCTGGGATTGCATCCCAGGCTATTCAGGTTGAACCCCTCCGGGGTTATTAGGATTTTCGCTACGAGAAGGGCTTTAATCTTTTTTAGTGGCTGGATCGAACACCATTCCTGTACATAAGCAGTAGCGTCCTTCCGTCCGATCCAGAATATCGTGGTTCTTGCAAGCCTGACATCCTTTCCAGAAGCGACCATCGTGGGGCAAAGCCTCGAAGGCTACGGGTTGAAAGCCCAGTCGGGTATTTACTTTCATAACCGCTGTTCCGGTAGTAATTCCAAAGATTTTAGCCTGCGGAAATAGTTTTCGGCATAATCGAAACAGCTTCCGTTTGAGTTTTTCGGCCAGTTTCATGCCCCGAAATTCCGGAGCGACGATGAGACCGGAATTGGAAACGAACTTACCCTCTTCGTACACATCCCAGTAACAGAAACCGGCCCAGGTGCCATCGGCGTACGTCGCTACGATGCCTTCGTGTTCCTGCATTTTGGTCCTTATGTACTCCGGCGAACGTTCGCCGATCCCCGTACCCCGAGCCTCGGCACTTTCCTTCATGGCGATACAGATTGTGTCGGCGAAGGCGACGTGTCGGGCCGAGGCTACTTCAATTTTAAACGCTTCTTTCATGACCTTAGGGCAGCGAATTGGAAATCTGTCGAATGTATTCACTACGTAATTGTAAGGGCATGAGGTGAATGAGCACTTCCGCACTTTCATCGTGCCGATCCAGCAATGAGGCCAGACTGTATACGTAATTGGCACAAACCGCGTTTCTAATCTGATGGCTCCCGTCAGCAAGCAGTTCGTCCGCGGCTACAAAACAATGTTTGACGGCGATAAAATCGTGGTGGTCCGCAAATCGATGCGTCAGCTCGCTCAGCAGAGCCATCACTTTACAGGGGCCTAGTTCGGGCGAAATCCTCGCCAGATCGCCCTGAGCTTCGGGTACCCGGGTCCGCACCAGCGGAACCACATCGGCATTGCGTATTTCCATACTTCAGGTAAGTTTTTGCCTTTCTGGATACCAAACCAATGCCAGCCGATCAGCCTTTTCCCGAAACAGCTGATCGTCAGTCAATTATTAAAAGGAGTACTACCTTCGCCTTTCCACTTTGATAGGATGAAATTTTCAAAATGAAAAAAAAGCGTGGCTCGACCTCCCAATCGTGGCTACTTTTGAAGTTTGTACGTAACGTCTCATTCCCGTGAAAAAACTCTTTGCTCTGCTCTGCCTGTTCAGTTCCGCTCCGCTCTTTGCCCAGGAATATTTACCTTCCGTAGATCGTATTTCCAAACATATTCACACGCTGGCTTCCGACCAGATGAAAGGCCGCGGTACGGGTAGTAAGGAAAATGATAAAGCCGCCCAGTACATTACCAAAGAATTTCGCAAACTCGGTCTACTACCGATGGGTTCCGAAGGCTACTGGCAGCCCTTTACGGCTAAAGTGAAGCGGGTCGTTGTAACGGACAGCCTGAGAAAAGCGAAAAACGTAATCGGGTTTCTGAACAATCGGGCTCCACATACCATTGTCATTGGTGCTCATTACGATCACCTCGGTATGGGTCGTCAGGGTAGCTCGCTGGAAAAAAATCCCGAAGGAAAAATTCATAATGGAGCCGACGATAACGCCTCGGGTGTAGCGGGCTTACTGGAACTGGCCCGGTACTACACTCAGAATGGGGTGAAAGAAGAATACAACTTTTTATTCATTGCTTTCGGGGCTGAAGAACTGGGCTTGCAAGGTTCCCGCCATTTTCTGGCTAACCCAACCGTACCGCTGGATCAACTCAATTTCATGGTTTGCATGGACATGATTGGTCGGTACAACCCCGATCGTGGCGTGGGCGTTGGTGGCGTTGGTACGAGCGATACCTGGGCCAAAGTATTCGAAGGGGTGGAAGCTTCGGTAAAGTTCTTTACGGATCGGGCAGGTAATGGCGGATCGGATAATGCCGCGTTTTACGCCAAACAAATTCCCGTTTTGTTCTTCCACACGGGTGGCCACGATGATTATCACAAACCCACAGACGACGTAGAAAAAATCGATTTCAAGTCCGAAGTAGGTATTCTTAATCTGGAAATAAAGATCATTGACAACGCTTTGAAGCAACCGAAGATGAGCTTCACGCCCGTTAGTTAGTTTATTAGTTTAGTTGTTGGTTGTTTGTTATTAGTGGTTGTTGATTGTCGTTGGTTTATAGCCGATGGCGTAGGCCAAAACATCAAAGTTGTTGGGTGTTAGTATTCAGTTATTAGCTTGTACCTAAGAACTTCTTTGACCAAAAACATCAACTAACCACCAACAACCATTAACCAACAACTATCCCCCGGTAGTACGCCGGATGGTTTGTTCAATTTCGTCCCATCCTTCATCCGGAATCATTTCCAGAGCACTAAACTGCCCGGCCCCTTTCAGCCACTCGCCGCCATCGATCGTAAAATCCTGTCCGGTGATGTAGGCCGAATAGTCCGACATCAGGTAAGCGGCCAGATTCGCCAGCTCCTGATGCTCACCAACTCGTCCCAGGGGTACCCGACTTTCCGGTTTGAGTAAGTCAGCAACGGGTTCAGGTACGAGTCGGTCCCAGGCTCCTTTGGTGGGAAAAGGTCCGGGAGCGATGTTGTTAAGTCGGATCCCATGCCGGGCCCACTCCACCGCCAGCGAACGCGTCAGGATACGCACCCCCGCCTTGGATACGGCTGAGGGAACGGTATAGCCCGTACCCGTAAAGGCGTAGCTGGTGATGATACTCAGGATGGTTCCCGGCTGCTTTTGCTCGATCCAGTGCTTACCCGCCGCCAGCGTAAAATTCACCGAACCCTGTAGAACAATGCCGATAACGGTTTCGAAGGCTTTGGCACTTAACCGTTCGGTTGGACTAATGAAATTACCCGCCGCGTTGTTGACGAGTCCATCAAGACGGCCAAAGCGTTCGAGCGTTTTCGAGAGTACGTTTTCGATTTGATCATACTGCCGAACATCGCAGGGTACGGCAAGTACCTGTCCGCCGGTAGTTTCCATCAACTCCCGGGCCGTAGCTTCGATCACGGCCTGTTTGCGGGAACAAATCGTAACATTCGCTCCCAGCCTTAGAAACTCCCGAACCATGGATTTGCCCAGGCCGGTACCACCGCCCGTTACCAGAATGGTTTTGCCCGTTAATGTTCCTGGGGTAAGCATGGGCTGGGTATAGAGATGCATAGGTTTAGTATTACGTTCTTTGTTCGTATTGAAGGCAGGCAGGACCCTGCCGAATGGTAGGTACAAGTTTGGAAACTTGCACCAGTCGCCCTTTTTTAATCGAGCCCTTAACCCAGAAGGGGTTTCCTGTCATTAGTCACGTATCCAGTGGGGGGAATCTAAACAAAACTTCCCGAAAACCGGAAGCTTTCGGGAAGATACATAAACGCCTGAAACTATTCTGAATCAATACTTCATTGGCAGGTGAATTTCGGCAATCATGCAGCGGGCCGAGCCACCCCCGTTGCCTTCAATGATGCTTAAGTCGGTATGTAAAATCTGGCAGTAGTCATCCAGCGAATCAATTTGCCGGGCGGTCAGACTTTCGTAGGCCTTCGTAGACATCATCAGCACCTGTTCGCCTTTGTTCGTGCGTACCTGCAGCATATTCCCCGCAAAGTGTTTCATCTGTTCCAGCGAGATTTCAACCACCTGCCGACCCGAGGTTTCGAGCGAACTCCGCACCATAAACTTCTCGTCCGGATCCGGAATGGCGTCCAGACAAACGACGGCGAACAGATCCCCAATGCACATGAGGACGTTGGTATGATAAATGGGCCGCCCCATTTCATCTTCCGCATTGAACTTGACCACCTCGTAGTTCATTTGTAGAGCAAAGGCATCGAGTACTTCTTCGTGCGTCCGGGGCGAGAGGCAGGCGTACGCAATTTTGTACTTGCGGTCCAGCACCATCGAACCCGTTCCTTCCAGAAACTTCCCTTCGTTTTCAAACGCCGTCAGGTCCACGCGACGATTGATGTAAAACTGCTCTTCGATTTTACGCAGAATATCTTCCCGGCGTTCGAGTCGACGGTTTTCCGCCTGCATGGGATACGTAATGACCGTTCCGTTGAAGTGAAAACTGACCCAGTTGTTCGGGAAAATAGAGTCGGGTGTATGCGGCTCCTCTGTATCATCAATTACCAGTACGTTCATTCCTTTGGCCCGCAGCAGCCGTACCATTTCATCGAATTCTTCGAGGGCTTTAGTCTGAGCAATAGCCTTGGTCTGATCGGCTACGCTTAGGCTCTGAAAGGCGTTAGACGAGGCCGTCTGTTCGTTGAACCCGAAGCGTACGGGCCGGATCATTAATAAATTAGAGGTGGACTGTGTTCTCATGGTTTGCGTTTGCCTGTACTACAGAAAGGCTCGTTTCAGGTACTAGGATTATTACTTTCTTAAAATGGGCATCGACATGCAGTGCGAGCCGCCGCGAGCCCGGGATAATTCGGCACTGGGTAACAAAATAAACGTGTCCGTCAGGGTTTCGGGCGAGCTGAGGCCTTTTTCAAATTCCTGGATCAGATCCGCAGCCCGAATAATCCGAAAGCCTTTCTGCCGAAACGCTTCCAGTGTTTTATCGTTCCGGTCGTAGCCAATCACTACGCCTTCTTTTAGTGCTAACAGGTTACAAGAGTCGGTCCACTGCTCGCGGGCTCCGTAAGGGAACTCGTTATTTCCCGAAAAAATGAAGGTAACCTCCTCTTCGCGACAGCCCAGATCTTCTACGCTAATCTGCGTGAGCAGTTCCTCCAGGCTGGCGAGTTCTTTGGGCGAAGTACCATCTTTATAGAACTGAACAATCTTCACATCTTCGTCCGCTTTGGGCGGAATGAGTCCGCTCATGGTCGGGTCAATCTGATCCTCCGCGTGCCGACCCTGTTTCAGTAGCGAGCCGAGCACGACCCAGACGTTTTTCTTGACCTGCGTACAGACCGTGTCCAGGTGCATGTAATCCCGCTTGAATGGAATCCGGACGACCGTAATTTTATCAACTACATTTTTTTCGAACAGAATCTTGATCGACTGCTGAGCCGCAAAAACGGTCGTTCGCTCTGATACCCCAATGACGAGGTGATTGGGAGCCACCATCATCACATCCCCGCCTTCGAGCGTGGTCTTGTTGTAATTTTTCTCGTTGTCGGGCAGGAGAAAGTACAACTCATTGTCGGGCAACTCGATGATTTTTCCGCGTAGGGGTTCAAAAATCGGGTGCGTATAGAAAATGTACTGAGCCAGCAGAGCTTCGCGGGTACGGGCCTGTTTAGCCGGTTTGTTCAACAGCAAATGGTCATTGATGGTGATGCCAATATCCCGCGTAAAAATAAGATTGGGTACGGGAGAAAAGAGCATTTCTCCGCTGGGTGTAGTCCCCGAAATCAGCGTTTTCGCCAGGTCTACGGGCGATAACTCATTTAATTCGGCCTGGGTACTGTACCACTCGTGCTCTACGGCACAAATCGCCGCAATGAGCTTGGTCTTGATGGCTTCCTGTTCCAGAATATCGGCCAGTAGTTTCTGGAACTCAATGACTTTGTCGGAATTGAAATACTCCGAGTGATCGGGTTTATAGAAGGAACGTTTCGGATCGGCGTCAATCTGGGCAATCTTTCCCTTTACTTTTTCCGGATCCAGAAAGTACAGTAGAATTTTTACGTAATAATCGTACTCATCTTTCCGCATGGTATCCAGATGAACGATATCCTCGAAAAGCCAATCCTGAGCTTTGGAAGGTACCACCTTCCCTAACCCGGAATCGGGACTGTGAATGAGTAGCCGCTGAAGCGTGCCTACTTCACTGGCGACAAAAATGGGTTGCATACGGTTTACTAGTTTGGGGTTTTACTCGGGAGTTGCTATCAGCCCATTGCGTCCGTAAACGCGGGCTTTGTTTGCCTATTCATCGACCATTCTCCCCGCAAAACTTGATTACTCGGCCCGCAAGATAGAGGCTTCCCGGACACTTCAAAAACAAGAAATTCGGCCTTTCGTGCCAAAACAGGCCCTATTTCGTTTAAACCCAGAAAAAATTTTCAAATCCCTTTTTCTTCCCTTTCGCAAAGAGAACCAATCCGTTGAAAAGCAAGTTATCCCTTCATAGACAGCATTCTTTTGCGGAAGAACCTGTACCTTTGCACTTTGAAACATTTACCTTGACATAGCAGCTATGCTTAAAATAGAGAACCTTCAGGCATCCATTGGAGAGAAGCAGATTCTGAAAGGCATCAATCTCGAAGTGAAACCCGGTGAAGTTCACGCCATTATGGGACCCAACGGCTCGGGCAAGAGTACGCTGGCCTCTGTACTGGCTGGACGCGAAGACTACGACGTAACCGGAGGCACGGTCCAATTTGATGGCAAAGATCTGCTGGAACTGGCTCCCGAGGAACGGGCCGCAGAAGGCATTTTTCTCGCATTTCAGTATCCGGTAGAAATTCCCGGCGTTTCGACGACGAACTTTCTGAAAACGGCTCTTAATGAAATCCGTAAATACCGGGGCGAGGAACCCCTGGATGCCGTCAGCTTCCTCAAACGCATGAAGGAAAAGATGAAACTGGTCAATATCGATCAGTCTCTGCTGAGCCGTTCACTCAACGAGGGCTTTTCCGGCGGTGAGAAAAAACGGAATGAAGTATTCCAGATGGCGATGCTCGAACCCAAACTGGGTATTCTGGATGAGACGGATTCCGGTCTGGACATTGACGCCCTGCGTATTGTCGCTGAAGGCGTAAATACCCTACGCGATGGCGAGCGTTCGTTCATTGTCGTTACGCACTACCAACGCTTACTCGATTATATCGTTCCTGACTTCGTACACGTGCTTTACAAAGGCCGTATCGTGAAATCCGGCACGAAAGAACTGGCTCTGGAACTGGAAGAAAAAGGCTACGACTGGATCAAGGCAGAAGTGGATGCTCTGGTCTAACCCAAGCGTACGCTTTCGTCGAGTTTATTTCTAAACGTGTTATTCATTCGAATTCGTTACGAATGACGATCCACCAACTTTAATGACTACTCCGATTGATTTTAAAGCCCAGTTGATTGCCGAGTTTCAGTTGAATGAAACGCGTATGAACGGCGAAAGTCGCAGTTCGCTACACCAGCGGCGGCGGCAGGCCCTGACGCGTTTTGAGCAGCTGGGATTCCCAACGATCAAGCACGAAGAGTGGAAATATTCGAACGTTAAAAATCTGGTCAATCAGGCATTTAATATTACGCCGGTGGCCTCTATTACGGACGAAGATCTGGTTTCCCTCCAAATACCTAATCTGGCAGGAAATATTCTTTACTTTATAAACGGACAGTATCGGCCCCAGCTTTCGACGATCGTTTCGCCTTCGGAAGAAGTGGAGATTCTGCCCTTTACCGAAGGATACAAAAAGTATCCCGAACTGGTAGAAAAACATTTTGCCCAGTACGCCGACGATTCCAAAGATGCCTTCACGGCTCTGAATACGGCGTTTGCTCAGAATGGAGCGTTCATTTACGTACCCAAAGGCAAAGTGGTTGAAACGCCGATTATTCTTCGTTTCATTTCCGATGCCCGTACCGAGAATGTAGCCATCCAGCTCCGTAACCTGATTATCGTTGGGGATCGGGCGGAGGTAAAAGTGGCGGAATCGTTCCGTACGCTGGGTGAGTTTTCTTCCTTTACCAATACGGTGACCGAAGCCTTCGTGGGCGAAGAAGCTCATTTCGATCACTACAAGGTTCAGGACGAAACGCAGAAAGCCTATCACATCGGCACTACGCAGGTACAACACAGCCGGGCCAGCCAGACGCACGATACGACGGTAACGCTCAACGGCGGCTGGGTACGGAACAACCTGAACCTGGTCCTGAACGGTGAACACGTAGAAGCTCACCTGAACGGTCTGTATCTGCCCAACGGCAGACAGCACATCGATAACCATACGCTGGTTGATCACGCCATGCCCAATTCGTACTCGAACGAATTGTACAAAGGCATCATCTTTGATCAGGCTACGGGTGTTTTCAACGGCAAAATCTTCGTACGCGAGGATGCTCAGAAAACCAATGCCTACCAGAGCTGTAAGAACGTACTAGCTTCCCCTGAAGCTACGATGAATACCAAGCCCCAGCTGGAAATCTACGCCGACGACGTGAAGTGTTCGCACGGTACGACGACGGGTCAGATGGACGAAGAGGCTCTCTTTTACCTGCAATCCCGCGGAGTTCCCAAAGAAAAAGGACGGGCTCTGCTGATGCTGGCCTTTGCCGAAGACGTGGTCGAACGAATCAAAATTCCGGCCATTCGCGAGTACCTGGAAAATGCCCTCGCCAAGAAAGTAGGCGAAGTGTAATCTATTGGCATACGGTAACAAACGGACCGAAACGATGGCTTGTGTTATTCACCCTTCGTTTCGGTCGTTTTTTTAGATTCGCTTTTTTCCGAAAGTGAATGCGTAGTTTCCACGCCCAACCGAAACTCTTTTCCTAAAATCTTGATTATATCTAAGATTGACGGAGAAACGATTCCCACCATGATGACCACAACCTCCACGATTCCTTTTGACATCAAACGCATACGAGCCGACTTTCCGATTCTGGATCAGGAAATCAATGGCCGTAAGCTGGTCTATTTCGATAACGCCGCGACTACGCAAAAGCCGATTCCGGTGATTGAAGCCTTGATGAATTACTACCGGGGTTACAATGCCAATATTCACCGGGGTATTCACACGCTGGCGGAAAAAGCGACGGCTGATTTTGAAGCCTCACGTCGGGCCGTTCGGGATTTTCTGAACGCTCCTTCGGCGGAAGAAATCATCTTCACGTCAGGTACGACCATGAGTATAAACCTTGTGGCTCAGACCTACGGACGGCACTTTCTCAAAGAAGGCGACGAAATTATCATTTCCGGACTGGAGCACCACTCCAACATCGTTCCCTGGCAAATGCTGGCGGGCGAAAAAGGCTTGACCATCCGGGCTATTCCTGTACTGGAAAATGGTGAACTTGATCTCTACACGTTCGAAGGTATGCTCTCTGAACGCACGAAGATTGTAGCCGTCAACCACGCTTCCAACTCCCTGGGAACGGTCAATCCCGTCAAGGAAATCATTGCCAAAGCTCACGCAGCCGGTGCCGTGGTTCTGATTGACGGAGCACAGGCCAGTAGCCACCTTGACATCGATGTGCAGGACCTGGACGCGGATTTCTACGCTCTTTCAGCTCATAAAATCTACGGTCCGACCGGACTGGGTGTGCTGTACGGAAAACGGGCTTTGCTCGAAGCCATGCCCCCCTACATGGGCGGTGGGGAAATGATCAAGGAAGTGACGTTCGAGAAAACAACGTACAACGACCTGCCCTACAAATTCGAAGCCGGTACTCCCAATATTGCCGATGTGGTAGCCCTGAAAGCGGCAATTGACTACATCACCAGCATTGGCAAACCGAACATCGCGGCTTACGAACATCAGTTGCTGCAATACGCGACCGAGCAAATTGGTCAGATGGACGGCATTCGGCTGATTGGTCAGGCGAAGGAAAAAATTTCGGTACTGTCTTTCGTACTGGAAGGCGTGCACCATCAGGACATTGGGATCATTCTTGATCAGCAGGGCATTGCCGTGAGGACGGGTCACCACTGTACGCAACCTGTCATGGACCGTTTCTGCATTCTCGGAACAACCCGTGCCTCATTTGCGATGTACAACACGATGGAAGAAATCGATAAATTAGTCGCCGGTTTGCAGCGAGTGAAAAAGCTCATGGCGTAATTTAGTTGATGGTTATTGGTTGTTCGTTGATGATTTCCACTGATTCGATCAACTTAAAACTACCAACCACTATCAACCAACAACTACCAGATATGACTATTAACGAAACCCAGGACGAGATCATCGAAGAGTTTGAATTGTTCGACGATTGGGAAGGGAAATATGAATACATCATTGATCTTGGCAAGAAACTGACGCCCCTGGACGAGCAGTATAAAACCGAGGATCATATCATCAAAGGCTGTCAGAGCCGGGTATGGCTCCACGCAGCACTGCAGGGCGACCGGGTTATCTTTACGGCTGACTCCGACGCGATTATCGTTAAAGGTCTGATTTCCATGCTGGTGCGGGTATACTCGGGTCACACGCCCGATGAAATTGTCAATTCGGACCTGTACTTCATGGAAAAAGTAGGTTTACAGCAACACCTGGCCCAAACCCGTTCCAACGGGCTGGCGTCCATGGTCAAGCAAATGAAAACCTACGGTCTGGCGTTTAGTGCCTTACAGAAGAACTGATTAGTCTTCAGTTTTCGGTTGGCAGTTTTCAGTTTATACGAGAAAACTGAAACGCAAGCTACTGAAAACTGAAAACCATAAACTGAAAACTAAAAATGACTGAATCCGAATTACGGGACAAGGTAGTAGCTGCCCTGAAAACCGTATATGACCCTGAAATTCCCGTGGATGTCTACGAGCTGGGTCTGATTTATGACATTAAAATCTTTCCGGTTAATAACGTTTATGTACTCATGACGCTGACCTCGCCGGCTTGTCCTTCCGCGGGTGAAATTCCGGGAGAAGTAGAACAGCGAGTACGCGAAATCGAAGGCGTATCCGACGTATCCGTGGAATTGACCTTCGATCCTCCATACAGTCAGGACATGATGTCCGACGTCGCCAAATTGGAGTTAGGATTCATGTAATCAGTTGTTAGTTTAGTGTTGTTGGTTATTAAGATTCTAACAACGATCAACTTCCAACTAATAACTATAATACGTCAACCAATAAAAGTCTAATCACTTAATAAATCATCAAGCAATGTCAATGTACCCTGCTGAATTAGTAATGCCGATGCGAATGGATATCGCGGAAGGTGGTTTCAAAGAATTACACACGGCTCAGGAAGTAGACCAAACGATGGCGGAAGCCGAAGAAGGTACTACGCTGGTATTCATCAACTCCGTATGTGGTTGCTCGGCCCGTACGGCTCGTCCCGGTGTGAAATACGCAGTGAATAACTCTCAGTTCAAACCCGATCGTTTAGCTACGGTTTTTGCGGGTGTGGACATGGAAGCTACGGCGAAAGTTCGCGAGTACACGTTACCTTATCCCCCTAGCTCACCCGCGATTGCGTTGTTCAAAGACGGTGAACTGGTACACTTTGTCGAGCGTCACCACATTGAAGGTCGTCCGGCAGAAGTAATTGCTCAGCATCTGGAAATGGTTTTCGAAGAATTTTGCAGCCCTGCTGAAGCCTAAGAAAATCAACGCCTCTGGCGGATAAAATAAAAAGTAGCCCTTCCGAGTTAATATCGGAAGGGCTTATTTTTGCTGGGAAGTGTTTAACTTCGCCCCATCCGCCCATTGGCAGGTCTATTACGCACGCATGAAAAAAATACGCGTCTTTTTCAGTACGCTCTGGAAAATCATTACGTTTCCCTTCGTCTGGATCTTTAGTAAGCTCTGGAGCCTGATTCGTATGCTGCTGGCACGAATCATCGGACAGCCCTATGTACGCTTCGAAACCAATGTATCCGACTTCTGGCTACACCGGGTTCGGGCTCCGTACCGGGCCTTCCGCCGCAAACATCCCTGGCCGGGTCGCATTGCCAGTTTTGGTATCAATCTCGTCGTACTGCTGTTGGTATACTGGTTTGTACTGGAAACGAACTTCCTGTACCTCACCGGCGAAACCCCCAGTACCGAAGAACTTGCCAACCCTGACCTGGCCGTAGCCTCCGAAATTTACACGGCGGATGGTAAACCCATCGGTCGCTTTTTCACCGAAAACCGTACCCCCGTACGGAACTTCGATGAACTTCCCAAACACATCGTCGATGCCCTGATTGCTACCGAAGATGCCCGCTTCTACGAACACGGCGGTATTGACTGGCCGGCCATGGGTCGTGTGGCATACGGAGTTCTTACACGTAATCAACGCGGCGGTGGTTCGACCATCACCCAGCAGGTCGCGAAAAACCTCTTTAAGATTCGTAAGAAGCAGGGCATTGGCCGTAAAGGTTTGCTTGGCTCCATTCCGGTTTTGGGTCTATTTGTCATTAAGTCGAAGGAATGGCTTACGGCCATGAAACTCGAACGACAATACTCCAAACAGGATATTCTGCTGATGTACTTCAATACGGTCGATTTCGGTTCCAACACCTACGGAATCCGGACGGCGGCCCGCGTGTATTTTGGCAAGCAACCCCAGGACCTGAGTGTACAGGAAGGTGCGGTACTGGTCGGTCTTCAGAAAGCAACAACTACCTATAACCCGTTCCTGAATCCGGAACGATCCAAAGAACGCCGGAATGTGGTACTCGCTCAGATGGCCAAGTACGGCTACCTGACCGCCGCTCAGTCGGATTCCATTGCAGGCCTTGATCTGGGCGTGCGTACCGACCGCGAAAAAGCCTTGCAGGAAGAAGAAGCGGTGGGTTACGAAGGCTATTTCAAGAAATACATTGCCGAAGCCGTGGCCAAATGGGCCGAGGCCAACGACGAACGCGTGGATTTGTACACCGATGGTCTGAAAATCTACACGACGATCGACTCCCGTATGCAGTCGGATGCCATCAAAGCTCTGGTTAGCAACATGCGGAAAACCCAGCGGGAATTTAAAGGTCACTGGGGCTCACGTAATCCCTGGATTTACGAGAATGGTCAGGAAATTCCCAACTTTCTGGACTCCGCGGCGAAACGCACGGAGGCCTACAAGGCCCTGGCCAAACGCTACCCTAATCAGCCCGATTCCGTCTGGTATTACCTGAAAAACAGAAAACATCCGGTACGCGTTTTTGCCTGGAATGACAAAGCCCGGACCGATGACGAACCGCAGATTACCCGTGCTGAACAGGAGTTTTCCTCACTGGATTCTCTGTCGTACTACAAACGGATGCTACAGGCGGGTATGTTCGCGATGGATCCCCAAACGGGCTATATCAAGGCCTGGGTGGGTGGTCTGGACTACAATTATTTCAAGTACGATCACGTACGACAGGCCAAGCGTCAGCCCGGATCGACCTTTAAGCCGATTATGTACTGCTCGGCGATTGATGGCCCCCGGAATTTGAGTCCCTGCTATCAGGTGAAAGATCAGCCCTTCACGAAAGTGTACGAGGAAAAGGGTGAAGTCAAAAAATGGTCGCCCCAAAACGCGGAAGGCTATTTCACCTATCGTGACATGACGTTACGCGAAGCCATGGCCCGTTCCATTAACTCGGTAGCCGCCCAGGTAACCGATCTGGTTACGCCCGATACGGTAGCCATGTACGCCCATAAGCTGGGCATCAAGAGCCGGATTCAGCCCGTTCCTTCGGTAGGTCTGGGCTCAGAAGACGTGTCTTTGTACGAAATGGTACAGGCCTACGCTACGTTCCTCAACGGCGGGTTCCGGATTGAGCCGCAACTCGTCATCCGCATTGAAGATCGCGATGGCGAAGTACTGGCCGACTTCAAAGATACCGCTGTGAAAAACCGTACGCAGGTCATTCGTCCGGAATCAGCTTTTCTCTTGCGTAACATGTTGCAGGGCGGTATCACGGGCGGTGGTACTTCTTCCCGACTGCTCTGGCAATTCAACCCCAAAGGCGTATCCCGGCAAACGCTGTACGATTCTTTTGGGGGTAAGACGGGTACCACATCCAACTATTCCGACGGCTGGTTCATGGGCGTAACCACCGATCTGGTAACGGGCGTCTGGGTCGGGGGCGATGACCGAAGTATTCACTTCAAAGGTCGACGCGGGGAAGGAGCCCAAACGGCCCTGCCGATTTATAAGGATTTCATGCTGCGTATTCTGAATAGCGGAGCGTATACCCTTAAACCATTCCCGACCGAACAGGAGTTGAATCTGATTGTTACGAAGGAATACAAATCCTGCCAGACCTGGTACGCTCCGATTCAAAGTGATACCACGAATTACTTTGAAAATGATTCGCTGGAAGATCTCTTTGCTCCCCCCATCGTGGAGCCCAGACCCGACAGTACCCTGAATTTTAATTAAACGCATGATTGATAAATATCAGATTTCCGAGTACTTCAAGGGCTTGCAGGATCACATTTGCCAGGAGCTGGAAAAAGCCGATGGGAAGGCCCAGTTCCGGGAAGATCACTGGGAACGTCCCGGCGGCGGCGGCGGTCGCTCACGGGTCATTGCCGATGGAGCCGTACTCGAAAAAGGAGGCGTAGGATTTTCCGCGGTATCGGGTGAAATCCATCCGAAGATGCGGGCTTCGCTGGGTGTGGAAGAAGGAACGGAATTCTTTGCTACGGGTGTTTCGATTGTACAACATCCGGTGAATCCGAATGTACCCATCATCCACATGAACGTCCGGTACTTTGAGCTTTCGACGGGAAGCTGCTGGTTTGGCGGGGGCATCGACTTAACCCCCCATTACGTCAACGAAGCGGATGCCCGCTGGTTTCATCAGCAATTGAAAGCAGCCTGTGACCGCTTTTCACCGGAGTACTATCCCAAATTTAAGAACTGGGCGGACGACTATTTCTTTTCGCCGCACCGCGACGAAACGCGGGGTATTGGAGGAATTTTCTACGACTATTTAAAACCCTCCGATACGCAGAGTAAAGAACACCTGTTTGCATTTACAAAGGCTATTGGCGAATCGTTTGCACCGATTTACACCAGCCTGATGTTGAAACATCGGGACGAGCCTTACACCGAAGCTCAACGCGACTGGCAACTCCTGCGGCGGGGTCGGTACGTTGAGTTTAATCTGGTCCATGACCGGGGTACCAAATTCGGTTTGGAAACCAACGGTCGTACGGAATCCATTCTCATGAGTTTACCTCCCCTGGCCCGCTGGGAATACGATCATCACCCCGAGCCGGGCAGTGCCGAAGCTCAGACACTGGCCTGGTTACGCAAGGGCGTAGACTGGGTATAGTCCTATTTCGTTTTTTTTAGAACCCCGGATTCATTCCTGCTTTAGGTAATGGATCCGGGGTTTTCCCTTTTTTGGCTTCCGTATTCTCTACAGTTCATTCTCCGTTTTATACACTTCAGCCCGTATTGCTGGCATCTGGTTCGGCTTGTTCTGGAATGGGCAGTAACGTTCAGCCATTTTTGTAAGGTCGCTGGCGGAAACCTCTCTATATAGGCCACTATCGCGTGAGATTGAATCCAGCGACTATTCCCCTGTTTCCTTCAACCTGAAATTGTTTTGTTTATCATGAAAGCCCTCAAAAAGTACCTTGTACTGGGACTGTGTACCCTTACGCTTACCGGTTCGCTGAGTAGTTGTGCCACCGTTTTCGGCGGACGCATTACCGATCATCAACGACGTAAACCGGGAGCGGGTGAACCCCAGCGAGCCGTTCGTACCGGTGCCCTGATTGCCGATATTATTTTATTCTGGCCGGGACTCATTGTTGATTTTGCCACGGGTGCTATTTATAAACCCA
Source organism: Siphonobacter sp. BAB-5385 (assembly GCF_002261125.1). NCBI lineage: Bacteria > Pseudomonadati > Bacteroidota > Cytophagia > Cytophagales > Cytophagaceae > Siphonobacter > Siphonobacter sp. BAB-5385. Next base: position 49,634 of record NZ_NMPS01000038.1, read on the forward strand.
ATCGTAACGTTCAGGCAGCTCAACAAACGCCGCCAACCGCCCAGCCCGCAAAAGCTTCTCGTTAGTTTTTTACGCTCGTCCCCCGTGTGTGAGGAAAGGATGAGTGGCGTATCCAGTCGCAAAACGTTCAACCGACAACCATTTTTACCTTCAACGATCTGATTTTATTCATTGCTGCATTGCCCGGATTCGTTACGGTGATAACTTGTAACGAATCCGGGCAACCGCTTTTGGGGCCCGTTTCTTTTCCTCAATGAACGCAATGAAATACGGTATCTTCCTGGCCGGTCTGGCGATGAGTGGTCAGGTGCTGGCTCAGACCCCTTCTTTAACCGAAGCTCAGGCTTCCCATTTAGCGAGCCTGCCCCTGCATTGTATCACGCAGGTACTCCCCAACAAGCCCAATCATACGTACGAATTTGAGTCGGATCTCCAACTGACGCCTCAGCAATTACACCCTTCCTTCTACGGTTGTCTGGACTGGCATTCCTCCGTACACGGGCACTGGATGCTGGTACGATTGCTGAAAACGTTTCCAACATTGCCGGAGCAGTCGGCCATTCGGGCTGTGCTGGATTCAAGTTTTCAGGCCTCACGCCTACAGGCGGAAGCGGCGTATTTCGATACTTACAAATTGGCGAAAGGCTTTGAGCGTACCTACGGCTGGGCCTGGTTGCTGAAACTAGACGAAGAGCTGCAAACCTGGAACGACCCGCAGGCGAAAGTCTGGCACCGGAATCTTCAGCCCCTCACGGCCAAAATCCTGACGCTCTGGAAAAACTTTCTACCCAAACAAACCTATCCGAATCGCACGGGCGTGCACCCCAATACGGCTTTTGGTCTGGTGTTTGCCCTGGATTACGCCCGCACCGTCAAGGATACGGCGTTTGAAAAACTGATCATTCAGCGAAGCAAAGATTACTACGGCGGCAATACCAACGCACCGGGTTATCAGGAACCCGACGGTACGGATTTTCTGTCGCCTTCGCTGGAAGTCTGCGATCTGATGCGTCGGGTTTTGCCGGCCAAGGATTTTCTGAACTGGTTCGATCGCTACTTAAGCAAGGAAAGTCTGAACACGGTGACCAAGCTTCCTTTCGTAAGCGACCGTACGGATTATTCCATCGTTCACCTCGATGGTCTTTGCCTGAGCCGGGCCTGGTGCATGAAGGGCATTGCTTCTGCCCTGCCGAAACAGGATAAACGTCGTCAGTTGCTGCTTGATAGTGCCAGCGAACACCTTAGTAAAACATTACCGCACGTGGCAGCGGGCAATTACGGTGGCGAACACTGGCTGGCTTCCTTTGCCGTATACGCGTTGAGTGTAGAGTAAATGATTCTATTTCGACAGACTGGCGGGTAAATCATATAGCAGCCAGTCTTTCTTACGGATAGAAGAAGCTTTGCTTTTCACCAATTTCACAAAATCGGCGATACCGATGGGTTCGTTGCCGTTCGGATGAATCAGAACGATACTCCCGTTCTGGGGTATTTGTCCTTTCGCCAGCCAGGCGTCGCTTCCGAGCGGTAACAAACCCAGCTTGAGGATTTCGTCGAAAATGGATCGGTCTGAAATCAGGCCGGGAAAGCGAAAAAAGATGGAAGGCAGTAATCCGTGAGTAATCATGGCCTGTTCATTTTGTAACACTTCATCCTGAATGTTTGTACCGTTTTTTAACAGGAAATTGCGGGTCAGGGGTAGCTTCGGATTGAAGTAGTGGTGAAAGGAATGGTTCACCCAGGTAATGCGTAAGTCACCGCGTTTTTCGAGGCTTCTCAGCCATTCCAGGTCATCTTCGTGGGTTTGAATCCAGAGTCCGGTAATGGTGATGGTAAGCGGGATGGGTTTCTCTTCGGGTTCGAAGGCGGCGATGAGGTCTTCGAATACGGAACGGGTTAACGGTTTATGGGAAGGACATAAATCCATCGTTAGACTAAAGCCTTTTTCGTTGACATTGGTACGTTCGATTCCAGCGTCCTGCAAAGGCCCCGCTCGTAGCTGCTCCTGCTTCAACGCCCGACCGTAAGCAGTACCCGCGATGGTACGGGAAACCGCCTGCGGTTCCAGCGGCTGTACGACCACGTCCGGTGCGATGGTTGTCTCCAGCGTTTTCGGATTGACCATCCAGTAATAGTTTTTTCCTTCCTGCTGCCAGCGACGTAACACGAGCTGACTATTGCTTTGTCCATTCCAGACCTGGTAGTTGGTCAGTTGACCATACGCCGTAGAGACGCTTAGTACCGATAGGGTAAAGACAGACCGAAGAAGTATTTTCATATCCTTGGGGAATTCGTATCAGTTAATTAGTGGCTGAATTTATTAATAGCGGATGCTTCGTTTTCAGCGTGGAGCTATTTTATGCAAAAAAATGGCTGGTTGTATATGCTATAGAGCAATTACGAAGCGTGTAAAGAGCGGAGTAATGATGTCCACGGGTGTAACCGATGTCCATGGGTTACACCCCTCCGGGGTTCGGTAATAGCCTTGCTCTCCACTAACTCGTATTCCTTCGCTGTTCTTGCTGTTCCTGATTTGTAATCAGTAACCTACCTGTTGTGGATTTTCAATTCATGAAATTATAAATCCGAAAGCTGCGAAATGGGCACTGCTACCCTTCTTTCAAACGATCACCCCAACTCTGAAGGAGTTCAATATACATAACCTCGTATGCGAGGTGCTTGACCAGCCAGGTAGGCACAGCCTACCAACTTACACGTCCGTAGCAAATGCTACGGACAACGCGTCCGCTGACTCTATCGGATTTCTAAAATAAATCTGGAATGGATAGGCCCTTGGAAATTGTCAGAGGGTAGGAACACGTTTTGAAACTTATCACTTCACTTTTTCAAACGAACACTCAACCCCGAAGGGGTTCAACAGCAATAGCCCCGGAAATGCGGGGGTGCTTGCACCCGCCCCCCTATGCCATGCACCGTAACCCGGAAATCCTCCTCCAGACAAGCCCTCTAAACAAACAACCCGAGGCCTGAAGCCTCCGGGTTGTTGTAGGTCGACTAAATCTCGCACTACTGCACCGGATCGAAAGATCCGCCCCAGGTGTTATTCTGGATGAGTCTCGGGTTATTATCGATCGCCGATTGTGGAATGGCAAAGAAGTAATATTCCGGCTTCCAGTTGATCGTATACCGCGTATCCATATCCTTGAACGAGATCGTAAAGTACTTTTGATACGCCTCGTCCAGATTGATGTTGTTACGATTATTCGCAAAATCAGCGGGTACACCGGTCGTTTTCAGGTTGATGATTACTCCGGTTCGGCGTTTACCGTTCAGCGTTTTTTCGATCAGTTTCCAGCGTCGCAGATCCCAGAAACGTTTTCCTTCGAAGGCAAACTCAATCTGGCGTTCGTGCAGAATGGCCTCAAAGAGTTCCGACCGGGTCATGTTTTCCTTTAATCCGTACAAACCATTGGTACCCGCTTCGATCCCGGCCCGTTTCCGAATGGCTTTCAATTGCGTGTAGGCGTCGTCGAGTCGGTCTGCCCCTACCGCACTTTCCGCCAGATTCAACAGCACTTCGGCAAAGCGAATTTCCATCCAGTCCGTACCCGCGAACTGGACTTCACCAATCGCGAGGCTGGGGTTAATGGCCTTCCGCGTATAAAAACCCGTGTTACTGGCCCGTTGCTCGACGGTTTTTCCACCGGCAAAATACGTCCAGAGGCGGTAGTTCGTATTCCCATTCAAGGGCCAAGTGGCACCGTTGTAGGCAATGGTTTTTCCAAAACGAGGATCCCGGTTTTTGTAGAACAGCGTGTCCGAATACGCGTACTTCGACGATTCGCCGGGTTTCTTACCATCCAGCATGGGGAAAGCTTTGACCAGTTCCCAGGAAGGCTGGTTCGAGCCACCGCCCGTGCCCGTATAAGAGGGCCGGGTCGAGTTATCGTACCCGTTATTTTTGTTCAACTGACCGCCCGAGTTCGTATTAAAACCCGTAATGAAAACGGCTTCCGGGTTATTTACTTCCTGGAACCACATCTGATCAAATGAGTCGTTCAGTTTGTAGCCACTGGCCGTCAGAATCGCGTTGGCTTGTACGCTGGCATCGTACGCCGCCTGCCACTTGCTCTTGACGTCGCCGGGATTGAACTGCGGACTAGCCGCGTACAACAGCACCCGGGCCTTGAGGGCCGCGGCGGCTCCTTTTGTAATCCGGCCCCAATCGGAGGTAGTCCAGGTATTGGGCAGGTACCGCATCGCCGAATCCAGGTCGGCTGTAATCTGCGTATAGGTCTCCGTTGTCGTGTTGCGGGGTACAAAGGTTCCTTCCTTCGCTTCCACGCCTACCGCATACTGCGGCGTTAGGATCAGCGGTACGCCCCCGTAGATCCGTACCAGATCGAAATACCGCCAGGCCCGGAAGAAAAAGGCCTGAGCTTTCATCCGATTTTTGGTGGAGGGTTGCAGGGCCCCTTTGCTGACCTCTTCCAGGAACATATTCAACTGCCGGATTTTGGCGTAGTTGTTGGTATTGCTCAGGGCCGTTCCAAAATCAGCTACGTCATTCGGTTGAATGGTTCCTTCGAAGTATTTGCTTTCTCCGTAAGACTCGTCCGATAAGTTACTGGACGTCCCCCAGGTCCCGCCCCAACTGGGCAGGTTCTGATCATAGAGGTAGTTCAGACTCAGGTTCGTTAGTGTAGAATCGTTGTAAATCAGTTCCGGCGGCGTGGAACCCAGGTCGGTTTTATCCAGAGCTTTCTCGCAGCTGGTCATCAGCCCAAGCAGACTGCCCGCCACCATCAGTTTATGTATACCTTTCATTGCGTTCGTCAATTAAAAACCCACATTCAGACCCAGCGAAAACGACCGGATGGTCGGATAGGAATCGTAAGCTCCCTGATACGTTTTATACGTGTAAGGATTGTAAAAATTAATCGGGTTGATCGCTACCAAAAACACGCTCATGCTACTGATTCCCATATTTTTAGCTACAGGAGCGGGTAATGCGTAGTTGATATTCAGGTTTCGCATCGCGAAGCTGAAGGAATTTCTAAACCAGAACGACGAAGCCACACTGTACGAATCTTCGTAGAACGGGTCGGGATACGCGGCGTTCGGGTTTTCCGGTGTCCAGTGATCCGTCCAGAAGGAAGGGCGGTTTACCGTGGGGCGGGCCCGGGAACGAGCGGAGCCTTCTACCATAGCCTGTCCACCAAAACTACCACCCATCACTGCGGCCAGCGTAAAGGACTTGTACGTCGTGCTTACGTTGAAACCAAAATTGTAATGGTTGTCTTCTTTGGGCGTCAGGAAGTCCATATCCACGTCTTTCGTGATTTTTCCATCGGGTGCCGTAAACTGACCCGAAGCATCTTTGGGACCGCGAATGTCTTTGTAGTACAGCATCCCGGGTTTGGGCACGACGCCGAAGATGGTATAACCGGGATTGGCTTCCAAGTACCGATCCACTTCGTCCTGCGAACGGAACATGCCTTCGTACACGTAGCCCTGTAAGCCCATATCGGTTGAGCGGCCTGTAGGGTCTTCGTAGGTACCTAGCTTGCCGCGTTCAACGTCTACCCGAATGCGTTTGTTGTCACTCCAGGCCAGGAAGGTGTTGATTTTATACGACCAGTCCTTGTTGATTTTGTCCGAATAACCCAGGGAAAGTTCGAAGCCAAAGCCATTGACAATCGAGAAGTTTTCGGAAGGCAGCGTCGCCCCTACCGTCAGCGGTACGGAAGAAGACAGGGCCGTCAGCATATTGTAGCGGTGATCGTAAAAGCCATCCAGCGAAAACGACAGACGATTTCTGAAAAACTGAGCATCGATCCCGGCGTTGTATTTCATATTGTCATCCCAGCGAATACCCCGGTTAGCCATGATGTTGTTGGGTACGACGCCCAGGGGACGATCGCTATTTCCACCGAATACGGCTCCTTTCCCTACCTGAATCGAGTAGCTGTTCAACCAGTTATAGGGCTTGGTAGCATCCCCACCGGATAAACCTACGGATCCACGGATTTTCAGGAATTCGACAAAGGATACGCCATTTTTAAAGAAGGGTTCTTCGGACAGCACCCAGCCCAGGGACAGGGAGGGGAAGAAACCCCAGCGATATTCGGGGGCAAAGTTGGTCGAACCATCGTACCGAAGGGCGACTTCGGCCAGGTACTTATCGTCGTAATTGTAATTGATCCGTCCGGCGTACGACAGCGTCCCAGCCTCCGTTTCGGTTTCCTCGGCGGTTTGGGCACCGGTGGCGTAACGCATGTTGTCTAAGCCGCCAATGATGGGGTTTTCCCGCAAACCGGCCAGCATATCCGTCCGGCGTTCCGACTGCTCGAAAAACGCAATCCCGGATACATGATGTTTCCCAAACTGACGGTCATAATTCAGGTAGCCATTGAACTGATAGCTATCGACGTAACCCGGATTCAGACGAATCTGGTCGCCATTTCTCAACTGAATCGGATTTCCTACGATATCCCCGCCTACGATGTGCCGATGTTCGCCCAGCATACTGAAGTTATAGACGTTGTAGCGGGTACCGTACTGCTTACCGAAGGAGTTGTCCATGGTCTTGCTATACAACACCCGGGCCTTTAATCCTTTGATAAACGGGATATCGTACTCCAGGTTAGCCATCACATTCAGCCCCGTATTCCGGGTCGCCGTGTAGTTATTGGATCGCTGAATTTCGAAAAAGTGGAAGGATTCCAGGTTGTTCTGGTTCCCGCCGGGTTGCAATACGGGCAGACCGTTAACGTACGGAGGATTGAACTGTGACGTGTACAATAGCCCCCGCATATCATTTTCGGCATTTTCTCCCCCCTGCTTCAGGTAGTACATCCGACGCTGCGACAAGTCTCCACTCAGGATAAATCCGGCTCTCAGGTTTTTGGTTACCTTGATGTCCGTACTGGCCCGGAACGTCCATTTGTTCGCATTGATATTGTCGAAGTTGGCATTCTGGTAGTTGTACGATACCCCGGCGTAATACGTAGCCCGCTCCGATCCTCCGCTGACGTTTACCGCATGGCGGGTTAGTGTCGCAGGTTTCCAGGCCATATCCAGCCAGTTGTAATTGTTGTTGCGGAAATGGTCCAGCTCGTCCTGCGTATAGTAAAGCGGATCATTGGCTGGTTTACCCTGCGTCCGGTAGTAATCGTTCAAATACGTGGCCTGCTCGTACCCGTTCATCATCGAGGGCAGACGAATGGCATCCGTAATCCCAATAGAACCGCTGTAATTTACTTTCGGTGCTCCGGCTTTTCCGCGTTTAGTAGCGACCACGACCACCCCCTGATTGGAACGGGCTCCGTAAATGGCAGCGGCGGCGTCCTTCAGTACCGATATGGCTTCGACTTCCGAAGCATCCAGTACGTTGAAATCATCTTCCGTACGAACGACGTTGTCAATGACGTAAAGCGGTCGTACCGTTCCCCCATCTTTAGCCAGTACAATCGGGTTCCGAACGGTTATCCCGCCATTATCGCCGGGCCGTCCGGTTCCCCCCGAGACGTTTACGCCGGGCAACTGGCCCTGCAAAGCCGCTGACAAGCTACCCACCGGCAGTTGCTGAATGGCTTTCATGTCTACCGGAGCGACAGCCCCCGTCAGACTTACCTTCTTCTGCGTACCGTACCCTACCACCACAACCTCATCGAGAGCGGCATCGTTATCTTCCATTTGCACCAGAAAGTTCGTCCGTTTGGCTACGGCTACTTCCTGGGTTTTATAGCCCACGCTACTGAAAATCAGGGTCTCCTCACCCGTAGGCAGGTTCAGTCGGAACACCCCTTTTGCATCGGTAACGGTACCGGAGCTGGTTCCCTTAATGGCCACACTCACGCCTACCAGAGGCATACCTTTCGCGTCCTGAACGGTACCCGTCGTATTAATAAATGCCGAGCTTTGCTAGCCGTAGGATGTTTGAGTTTAGGTTCCGCATAGGCATAGTCTACGCATCCCACAAAACCGGGCAATAATGTACAAATGACCCTTACAATTTTTTTCATAAGATGTTTGAAGCGTAAAGAAGTAGCATCGTATTATGGCAGGAAGTGTTACTTAATTAAGTTTATTTTTCTCACGGGCAATACGCTCTTCCCAGGCCTTACTCGCCTGTTTCATATCGATACCGGAGGCCGACAGATAGTTATTAATTTTACCCTTGTACTTCCCAAACCACGCGTGTTTTTTATTGGATGATTCGGCATCCATGGCCCGTTCACGAGCTTCGGTTAAGTAAGCAAGAATTTGCTTTTTCTGCCCTTCCGTTAAATCAGGTAACATCTCCTGATACCCCTTATATGTGATCGGCAAAACTCCGTACGTCATACCATCCTTAACAGCCTCTATTTGTTGCTCCGAAAGCACTTTTTTTAACTTGGACAAGTACGCGGAATGGGCCTTTTCTAAGGCTGCCATTCGTTGATCCTCTACCTGCCTTATTTTCGTTTCCTGAATTTCTTTAGAAAGATCCGTTGCTGCTTTAATTTGCTTAATCTGTGCATTGTATAGATCATGCATCGTATTCAACTGCCGATACTGATCTACAATAATATCCCGAACTTTTACTGAATCAGGCGTGTGTAAAGGAGTAACAATTTTCTCAGCCCGTTTCGTAATGGTCTGCGTATAAGCCTCAGCTTCCTGTTGGGTATTCTGGGCTTTTGCTCCCAGACTAATACCTACGACCATCGTAATCGTTACAAGGATTTTATTCATTGGAATAAATAGAAAGTATGGTAGTTCCTGTGCGAAATTTTGCGTTTATGCCAGCTTTTAAATAAAGTCCTTTATTTTCCCGAAGACCCTTACGCGATTCTGCAGATGATGAAGACTGAAAGCGTCCAATCCATGGCAAACTATAGCTAGCTGAAACTTCTCAAAGGGTGAAAGTTTATGGATAGTACACGTAAAATATATTTGAATAGTACAAATTTTGCACTTTTCAATCATAAATCAGTCCTCATTATTATCAACTTATTATAGGAAATTATCATAGAATTCATTTGAATTATTATATTTGTATTTCCTTACGTTCTTCCGCTCAGTTTCAGATCGAGAACAACAAATCTTTTAATAAAAAAATTTATAATCATCTGTCATACAGATCATTATAAATACATCGATAAAACAGACATTGCTGCACGAGTTTAGCGATGTTTGCTCGTTTTGTTCAGGTTGAAGAGAAACGGTAAGGGTAAGATTTAACAGAATCCCGGAGCAAGCACTTTCTGAGTTTCGCTCCGATGCATTCACACCTCTAAGAAAACGATCAACGCCTTGCGTACATGAAGCCTCTATTTCACAAAGTCCCCGTTAAACTGGAGAGTTCTTTCAGCATTCGTCACGACATTAAGCCTAATTTCGGTACCATCTGGCATTACCACCCGGAAATCGAACTTCATTACGTCATTCAGGGCGAAGGCGTCCGATTCATCGGTGATAACATCAGCAACTTTTCGAAAGGCGAAATTGTACTGTTAGGTGAAAATTTACCGCATACCTGGCGTTGTAAAGAAGAATACTATCAGCCCGATTCAGACCTGAACGTGGAAGCGATTGTGATTCACTTTCTGCCCGATTGCCTGGGCGATTATTTATTGAAATTACCAGAAGCGTATTTGATTCCTAAACTGTACGAAAAAGCAAAACGCGGCATGGTGATGACCGGATCAGTAAAAGAAAAACTGATCGAATTAATGTACGCCGCTACTACCGCAACGGATCTGGATAAAATTATTCTTCTGTTAAAGATTCTGAAAACGTTAGCAGAGACGGACGAATATACCCCTATCGTAAGCAGTCAAAGTGCGTTTTATCAGTCGAATGATATGGATACGCAACGCTTGAATAAAGTTTGTGCGTATACACTGACGAATTACAAAAAAGACATTACGCTGGAAGAAATTTCATCCATCAGTAACTTGAGTGTCACTTCCTTTTGTCGGTACTTTAAACTATTAACCAATAAGACCTACTATGACTTTTTAATCGAAATACGAATTAGTCATGCCTGCCGGGCTTTGGTCGAGAATAAAGTACCGACGGAAGTCATTTGTTTTGACTGCGGATTCAATAACGTTTCCAACTTTTACCGGCACTTCAAAAAAGTAACGGGCGTTACGCCGTTAGAGTATAAACGCAAGTATTTGCACCGCGTCAACTAAGCATTTTTTTTAGTAGACGGCTTTCAGATCCAGTTCTTCCTTCAACTGACTATACTTTGAATACAGACTTTCGACTTCTTTGTAAATCTGAGGCGTTAGTACACCTACGTTTCGCCGCGTAAACGTGGAGATATCAAACCCGCGTTTTTGCAGAAAATACTTGGAAACGATGGGGTATACGTTGTGCATCACATCCATGTTATCAATCAGAAACTGCTGGACTTTCTGTACTTCATCTTCGGAAGAATTGTAATTTTCGCAAAGCCAGACGATCAGTTCCGGCGAAAAGTTTCCCTGAATACAGGACAGTCCGGCGGAACCGGCCCGGAGCGAATCCACCGCATGAACCATGTAGGCGTCGTATAAACCAAACTGGGGGTTGTCGGTAACGCTCAGTTTCTCCCTGATCTGATTGAGATCCAGGCAGGTATCCTTGTGGTATATAATCCGTCCCGTGGCAACGAAACTCCTGAGTTGTTCCGGGGAAATCAGACGTTTATACGGTACCGGACATTCGTAAAAACCCAGTGGAATGTGATCCGTCAGATTCAGTAATTCAGCTACGCGGTCGTTGAACACCTCATCCGAATCCTGTTCATCGGCCAGTAAACCCGAAATCAGAATCACGGCATCGGTACCCAGGTCGTGTACCCGTCTCACAAACTCGGCCTGCTGCGGAATGGGTCCGCCAAAGGTACCCGTGGCTACCACCGGAACGGATCCCTGGGTTACTTCCAGCACGTGAGCGATGACCGCCAGCCGTTCTTCGTCGTTCAGCTCGAACATTTCACTGGACAGGCAGTTGGCGAACAAGCCGGAGGCTCCGGCTTCCAGGTAGAAATTCGTCAGTTTGGTCAGGGCCGGAAAGTCGATCGAACCGTCGTTTTTAAAGGGCGTAAGCATCACGGGGATGAATCCCTTCGTAGTAGTTTTCATGTTTTGGAGAAATGTTTAAATCTTTAGAGCAACAGGCACAGAGCCGCCAGCAAGGAGACGACTACGGGTTTTTTAGAAATTTTCGTGGGTATAAATCGGGTCAATAGCAGTCCGGTCAGGAAAATTGCCAGCGTACCAATCACGATGATCATATTCTGATGCAGGGGACTGCGAAGAAATTCGTATTCTTCGGGGAAATGCGGCGAAAAGGTCATCCAGATAATAACGAGTATACCGATCAGCGTAGCCGTAATGGCCTCATGGTTACGGGTTTGCCGACTGATAATTCCCAGCAGAAACAGCCCCAGCATACCTGCCGCGAAAATGCCCGAGAGCGTCCACCAGATGTCGAGAATACTCTTTACACCAATCATGGCAATCCCTGCTCCCAGCCCCAGCATACCCGCCACTACCGTTGCCAGATGGAGCAACCGCAGGCTTTGTTTGCTGCTGACATTCGGGTTGATATACCGTTTGTAAATGTCCTCGGAAAATACCGTTGCCGACGCATTCATTCCCGAACTGATGGTACTCATCGCGGCAGAAAGGATCGCCGAAACGATCAGTCCGACCAGTCCCGTTGGAATTTTAGTTACCATGAAATGAGGCATTACTTTGTCGCCGTAGTCCGAAGGTTTCAGGTTAGCCAGAGCCTGTGACACGCTCGTACCGCCCGTTGCCTGCTCCTGAGCTACCTGCATTTTGACGGCTAGTAACAATTCCGGATGAGCTTCGTAGTACGCAAACAGACAGGAACCAATTACAAAAAACAGCAGCGAAGCCGGAATATACAGCACCACGCAAAGCCACAGAGAGCGGGAAGCTTCCCGGGATGATGAAGTCGTATGGTATCGCTGGATGTAATTCTGGTCCATCCCGAAGTTGTTCAGGTTGATGAAAAATCCGTACAGCAAAACGACCCAGAAAGAAGACTGCGTGAAATCAAGCGAGAAAGTCCCCAGACTGAATTTATCGTACGACTTTCCGATTTCAACGATTTTAGGCACGCCACCGGGCATTTCCCGGATAATGAGGTACAGAATAATCAGGGCACCGAGGGTCTTGATGACGGCCTGTACTACTTCCGTCCAGATGACCGCTTCGATACCTCCCATCACCGTATAAATGATGATACTGATCCCCATGACGATCATGATCATTTCCATGGAATACCCCGTCAAGGCCTGTAAACTCAGGGCAATGCCGAAAAATATGGATCCCATTCGGGCCAGTTGCGTCAGCAGAAAACAGACCACGGCATAGGTACGGGCCCAACTGCCGAACCGATGTTCGAGGTGGGTATAGGCCGAGATTTCGCCCGTTCGACGGTAAAAAGGAACGAAGTAACGAGAAGCCGTATACGCCGCCAGTGGCATGGATAGACTAAAGACGAAAGCATTCCAGTTGCCGCCAAACGCTTTGCCGGGTACGCCCAGAAAGGTATTGCTACTTAGAAACGTTGCGTAGATGGACATCCCAATGGCCCAGCCCGGAATCATACCGGAGGCTTTGGTGAACTGTTCCGCGTTTTTGTTTTTCCGTGAAAAATAGAATCCTACCGCAATCATGGCTCCCAGATAGAGAGCGATAACCGTAAGATCAATCAAAGGCAAATTTTTCATAACAATCGGTAGAGGTCTGTACCTGATAAAGTCTGCTTTTCTGCCGCCCGTACCGTACGCAGCTTCCCAATTTTTGCCTTTTCCCCGGCAAATCACCTTCGAATAGAGACGAAAAGGCTATATTCTTCGGAGTACTCCCGGTTTTGCCCTATTCTTTCTCACAAAGTTACCATAGCACTTTCCGGATTATTTATATGATTCTTACATCAAATTATAGCATCTTATCCTTACTGAACATCCAGTGTATCCAGGTATAAACGGTCCGCATCCAGCGTTTTCAGACGCAGCGTGTAGGTACCCGCATTGATCATCGTACCCGTATTCGTAGTGGCGTAGGTCCATTTGCCGGGTTTGGAAGGCTCCAGCTCCAGCGTTTCGGCGGGCTTCACCACCGTACCGTCTTTGAGGATCAACTCAACACTCACTTTTAATGCTTTCTGAGCTGGATTATGGTACTTGAGCGTGAGGGAATACGTATCGGCCACCCCCACGGCAAGGATCCATTCCAACGTATCACCGCTGGCTTTTTTAAAGACCATCCGCTCTTTGTCGAGGAAGACCTCCTTACCCACGCCCTGACCTATGGGTTGGGCCTGCGTGGCTTTGTAACTCGTGGCTGCTTTCAGATCGTAGGCGGGTTCAAGGGTGTACACAGGTAGTGCGGCCAGCCAGGAGCCCGCCGCCGCCATCAGCTTTTCATTCGCCTGCATTCGTTTGCGAACGAGCGAATACTGCCGGGGTTCATCGGTCGTCAGGAACGTGTCCGTGGCTTCAAAACCGGAAGGTGGTAATGCCGACGCGGGTACAGCCAGAAACACATCTGCCGCTTCCGTGACCTGTACCGTTGCGGCTTCGTTCCGCTTCCGTTTTAGCCAGGTGGCTCCGTACAGATGAGAGGGTAGCGAAACGGCCCGTGTGGTTTCGTCAGCGAACAACCCATCCCCCGTATCCAGCCAGGATTCAACGCTTCCCTGTGTACTTTTCAGGATGGAACTCGATTGCTGGGTAATTACAGATTTGGTATCCAGAGCCGCAATGGCAATAGCCGAGATGACCGCCTGAGCGGATGGTACGTGGGGAAAAGAAACCTTCAATTGCCCGCCCCGCACCCGTACGCGTAGCGTTTTTTTCAGCAGAGCATCATGGCCCACTTCCTTCCAGATGTCCAGATTTTTAAGGCGTACCTCGTCGTTGATGGCGACGTCAAACAATCGCCAGCCTGTGGCATCGAGTCCGCCGCCGGTGCCGTACCAGGGTTCGATAAAGTACAGTTCCACCTGATAGTCGCCGTCGGGTACGTTGAAATGATAGGCCAGTTGGTCACGTCCGTAGCGAAAGGTCTGGAAAAGTTTAGGGTCGGACGTACCGCGAATGGGATCAAACGTTCGCCGCTGACTGGCAAAGAAGGCGGGCATGCCCGGATAGTGTTCAGTCCAGGAAGTAGACCCCCAGGCGTTTGTCTCCGTTTTTCGCTGATCGGCGTACCAGACCTTTTTCTGGACATCGGTGTACGTCGGTCCGCCGCAGTTGACCCGGTACAGGTAGCGTAGTCCAGATGTGGAGGCGGCCGTTACTTTCCCGGTTACTTCCGAAAGATGCGGAGCTTCGGGCAAATGATTCAGGACTACCACGTCCGTAGCCACCGCTTTGCCCTTGACGTATCCTACGGCGTAGAGGGTATTCGTTTGAATGTCGGCTCCGTCCCACTGAAAATGCGTCCCTACCCCCTGCCGCGTTTTCCGGCCCAGCGAACGGTGGTTCACATCATTGAAGAGTTCCACCGCATCGCAATTGGAGTAAACGATGAGGCTATCTTTCCTGCCCGGCGTCGTCCAGCGGTTCGGCCAGGTATGCGACACGATGTAGACCATCGGCTCGGTTTCTTTGGGAGCGTAGTTGGACCGGAACAGGTAAAAGGCATCCGTCGGTTCTTCCCAGGCCGTGAACAGCCCTTTGTAATTCACGGGGCCGATTCGGTCCAGTTCCCGCAGCCCTTCGCCACCCTGTACGCGACCGGGATTATCGTGCGAATTGAGCAACCAGAAAAAATGCCCGGCCGTGCGATCCCGTACCGATTCCGCCAGCCGGATTTTGGTTTCCATCAGGTCCGTCATGCGGTTTTCGCTGAATACGCCACGGCCTTCCGTATGCTGGTCGATGGTTCGCCAGGCTCCGTATTCACCCACCAGAATCTGCCGTTTCAGGTCTTCGCCGTACTGTTGCGGATCGCCGCCGTAGGTACCCGTCCAGTTCTGCGGCACGTCCCAGTCGGTACCTTTCCCACCGTTACAGGTCGTGATTTTTCGCTGGGAAGAAGCCGTCGGATCGAGTTGCCGGATCAGCTCGCTACATTCCCGGGCGAAATCCTCGGGAAGCGTACTTTCATTTTCGAGTCCCCAGAGAATGATCGATGGACTGTTCCGCCGCTCTTTCACCCAGTCGATCAGCAACCGTTTGAAATTTTGGCGAAAGGCGGGCGTATCGTACCAGATGTGTGCGGCCATTTGCGGCCACCAGAGAATACCGGCTTCGTCCCAGTACAGATGATAGCGAAGGTTATGGGGTTGATGAGCATCGCGAAAGGCATTGAACCCAACGGCTTTGACCTGACGTACCCGGGTATGAATCTGCTCTTCACTAAACGCGTGACTGTTTCCCAGCAAATGTTCATATTCGGCTACGCCATTGATGAAGACCGGCTGGCCGTTGATACGTAAGCGGGTTTTCGCGTTGGGACTCAAATCCCAGCTCACCCGCCGGATGCCGTAGGGCGTGGTTAGTTGATCCATTCGCTGACCCTGTTCCAGCACCTGCGTCACGAGCCGATAGAGGTACGGCTGCTCGGGTGACCAGAGCTGCGGACGCGACACGGAAAGATCTGGTGACGCAAGCGTTACCGTTTCTCCGGCTTTTAAATTCAGTTTTTGCTCAACTTTGGTTACGGTTTTTCCCGAACGATCCAGCAGTTGCTGCACGACCGTCAGGGTACGGGGCCGGGTACCGTAGTTTTTGATTTCACTCGTAACGTGCAGTTTCGCCGCCGTGGCCGAAACGCTCGTATCATTCCAGACGTGTACCCCAAAGGGTTCAATTCGTACGTCACGGGTTACGATGAGCTGCACCGGACGAAAGATGCCCATTGGCTGGGAGCCTTCCGAGAAACCCCGCTCGCTGGAACTCCCGCCGCTCACCCAGGGTAAGTCCTGAATCTGATCGGGATGGTCCGCTCGTACGGCCAGCAGATTGGTTTGATTGTTGAGACGAATAACGTCCGTAATATCCAAAGTGAACGAAGTCCGTCCCCCCGCATGGTAGCCTATCTTTTTTCCGTTGAGCCAGAGGGTGGCGTACGAACCTACGCCTTCAAAAAAAAGGAAGAATCGTTTTCCCGCCGCGGTTTCCTGTACCGTAAATGTCTTTCTATACCAGGCCACGCCGTAGCGATTGCCGTTGACTTTCCGTCGATAGCCACCGTACTGATCCCAGTTATGGGGCACCTGCACGGTTTTCCAGGACTGAGGCTTGAATTCACTTCGGTAAAAATCAGGGTGTGCCGTGGTGTCGTCCGTGGCGGTAGACTGCCAGTTCGCCTGCAGGGAAATTTCTTTTCGCGACTGCCCCCAGGCCGTGAAGGTCAGGAACAAACTCAACAGGATCAGTTTTGAATGCATCGATTCCAAATAGAAAGTACGTCCGGTCCACGCGGACCGGACGTGTAGGTATAAACGACTGGCTGAAACGCTTTACTTCTGCTTTTCCAGCTTGTCGTTGAAGGTGTAGGATTGGCCCTTTTCCGTCGTGAACTTCACTTCTTTCGAGCCATACCGCAGAACGCAGGGCTCTCCGGCCAGCGAACGGACCGTTACCGTCGTCAGCTTACCCTGTTTCCAGGAAAAATCCAGCTCAAAACCACCCCTGGCCCGGATTCCCCGCAGGTTTCCCTCGGCCAGTACTGCGGGCAAAGCGGGCAACAGATCAATACCAGAACTATGGCTTTGCAGCAGCATTTCAGCCATTCCCGCCGAGCCACCAAAGTTTCCATCGATCTGAAACGGCGGGTGAGCATCGAAGAGATTAACGTACGAACCACCGGCTCCCGACACCGGACGCAGCAGCATTTTGACGAGTTGCAGAGCGTGTTCGCCCTCGCGGAAACGAGCCCAGAAATTGATTTTCCAGGCCAGACTCCAGCCTGTTCCTTCGTCGCCCCGGTACAGCAGCGACTGCCGGGCGGCCTTCATTACGTCGGGCGTTTTCTCCCAGGTAATGTCATCGCCCGGATGTACGCCCCAGAGGTGCGACACGTGACGGTGGTGATTGGTCGTATCGTCCTGGTCTTCCAGCCACTCCTGCAATTGTCCGTACCGCCCGATCTGATTGGGGGCCAGTTGCTGGAGTTGGGTTTGCAGGGTTTTGCGGAAGGTTTCGTCCGTACGCAGGCGTTCGCTGGCCTGAATGCAGTTTCGAAACAGGGTGCGAATGATCTGATGATCCATCGTGGGTCCGGCGACTAACCCACCATTCTCGGGCGAGTTGGAGGGCGTACTGATCAGCCAGCCCGTTTTAGGATCTTTTACCAGGAAATCCGTAAAAAACAGAGCGGCCTGTTTCATCAGCGGATACGCCCGCTTTTTCAGGAAATCCAGATCCTGGGTATACTGAAAATGTTCCCATACGTGCTGACTCAGCCAGCCCGCTCCCGTTACCCAGATGCCGTGGTTGGCGGCATTGATGGGAGCCGTTCCCCGCCACAAGTCCGTATTGTGGTGCAAAACCCAGCCCCGAGCATTGTAATGGAGCTTCGCCGTTTGCGTACCCGTCTGAGCGAGTTCATCCATCATCCGAAACAGCGGCTCGTGCTGGGCCGACAGGTTGAGTACCTCGGCGAGCCAGTAGTTCATTTCGAGGTTGATGTTGGTCGTGTACTTGCTGCCCCAGGGGGGAGCCAGCAGGTCGTTCCAGAGGCCCTGCAAATTGGCGGGTTGTCCGCCCGGTCGGGAGCTGGAAATCAGCAGATACCGTCCATATTGCATGTACAAAGCCATAAACGAAGGATCGGGTGCGGCCGAAAAGCGAGCCAATCGCTGATCGGTCGGCAGTTTCTGGTCGGTGTTAGGCCCTAGTTCCACCGAAAACTTCTGGTAATACGGCTGGTATTCCCGCAGGTGTTCCTGCCGAACCTGAGCGTAGGTTTGTCCGGTCACCCGCTGTATGGTTTTCTCACAGGCGGCCACCGGATTCCCCGAAACATTCTGGTAATCAACGAAATTCGTAGCCGCCGTCACATACAGCGTCACTTCGTCGGCTCCCTCGATCACCACTTGATTCGACTCGATGCGACGGGTGCCTTTCTTCGTTTCCACCCGCAGGTAACTTTCCCCGCGAAGGGCTCCGTTTCGTACCTGTACGGCCAGAGCCAGTGTTTGTTCATCGATTTTCCGTACGCTATGTCTGGCATGTGGACTGCTCAGGGCGGCCGTCAAACTGATGCGTCCCGGCTGACTGGCCGTCAGGTGAATCGCCAGTACGCCTTTCGGCTGACTCGTCAGGTATTCGCGGGTATACGTCACGTCGCCTACCTTGAACTGCGTCCGGGCTGCTGCCTCATTCAGGTTCAGTTCGCGACGATAATCCGTTGAGTTCGTTAGGTTTTTGAAGCTCAGGTTGAGATTTCCAAACGGCTGATAATCGGCCTGATATCGGGGTACGGCGGGCGGTTCGCTGTTCTGGATAAAATACTTCCAGTTACCATTCAGGGATAGCTTCTCAGAGCTATTGGCCGGGTACAGAGCCAAATGGCGAGTCGTATCCTTGTACCCCGCAATCCCGCCTTTGTCAAAATAATTGATGACCTGAATAGCAAGCACATTCTTGCCGGGTTTCAGTACGTCGGCGGGAATCTGATACTTGCGGGGTTCGGTGCTGTTCGTCGTTCCTATGAGTTTGCCATTGACGTAGGTAAAATCATGATCGCGAACGCGGTTCAGGTCAAGCGTGAGGGCTTTACCATTCCAGTTTTCGGGTAAAGTAAACGTGGTTCGAAACCAGACGGCTCCGTCCAGCCCTTCGAAGCCTACCGTTTCCCAACCCTCGTAGGCGGGTACGGGCATGGTTTTCCAGTCCGAATCGTCATAGGCCGCTTCTGCCGGATTTCCTGGTACGCCCTTGCCCATCTTCACCGACGCCAGCCATTCTTCCTTGCGACCTTCGTTACTTTTCAGGCCCATGAAATGGGCTTCGGCTAATTGCTCGGCTTCTTTCTGCTTGCCTTCGGCCAGTAATTTGCGGATTTCGGGCAAATACGCCGCCGCTCCGGGCCGAGCGTGGGCACGCGGCTCACCCGTCCATAGCGTGGACTCATTGAACTGAATCCGGTCATTCTCGACTCCTCCGAAGACCATGGCTCCCAGCCGACCATTACCCAGCGGCAAGGCGTCCGTCCACTTGACGGCGGGCTTGGTGTACCACAACTGATACGACTGAGCCTGAGCCGTGTATCCCAGCAACAACAGTAAGAAAATGCGTAATTTCATGCGTATGCCCCAACCATTTAGTTCCGTACCACGTCTTCCTTCACTTCATTCGACTTCCAGACGGGCGTTTTTACGCCTTTAAACTGGTTGCTTTCCAGCGTGATATTCCGGCTATCGGCTCCCTTGATTTTCAGGTATACCTCGGTACCCGCCGCTGGAAAGGCATTCGTAATGAAGGCATCGCGGACGTTGGTCAGGTCCAGCACGGGCGTATCGGCGTGTGGCGTATAGGTCTTCACCGCGTTGACTTCCAGCGTCTGTACATTTTCAGCCTCAATGGCGGGACCGGTTTGAGTACTGACCTTGACGTTATGAAAGGATACGTCTTTGGCTGCTTTGATCAGAAATCCGGTTTTGGCCCGAATCTGAAGGTCCGTGAAGCTGACGTTTTCAATGGGCATTTCCTGCAATCCGTTCAGATAACCCGCCCGGTTCACCTCGGCGGTGATGTTACTGAAGTGAATATTCCGGAAGGCGGGCGTCCGTTCGGAAACGGGTTCGGGGTTGGTTTTGGCGTACTGCATATCGAGTACAATGGCCTGATCCCGAATGTTTTTCATGATGATATTGTCCACGCGAATGTCTTCCACCACGCCACCCCGACCGCGAGCGGTTTTAATCCGGATGCCGCGATCCGTACCGTCGAATACGCAGTTGGAGATCGCGATTTTCTTCACGCCACCCGACATTTCGCTGCCGATCACCACACCGCCGTGTCCCGACAGCATGGTACAGTTGGTGATGGTATGGTTTTCGGCCGGAACGTTCATCTTGCGACCCGCCCGATCTTTACCCGATTTAATGGTGATGCAATCGTCGCCCACGCTAATGTGGCAATTGGAAATGTGCACGTAGCGGCAGGATTCGGGGTTGATGCCGTCGGTATTGGGGGAAGGCGGATTGTTAATCGTAACGCCCGTGACGGTTACGTTTTCGCAGAATTCCGGGTTGACCGTCCAGAATGGCGAGTTCCGAATGGTGATCCCTTCGATTAGCACGTTTTTGCAGTGCATGAACTGTATAAAGGGAGGCCGCAGAAAACCCCGCTCCACCCAGCCCGGCAGATCGGGCCGCAGAATGTCTTTATTGAGGCGGTGAAACTCGTCCTGCCACTTCGAACCCGGCGAATTCTTGACGTGTATTTCCGAATACGCCCACCACTTTTTGCCGTGCCCGTCAATCAGTCCACGACCTGTAATGGCAATATTTTCGGCCCGGTTGGCGTAAAAAAGCGGCGAAAAATTCGTTACGTCCGTTCCTTCCCAACGCGATTCGACCATGGGCAAATAGGCGTCGAAATTATCCGTAAAGTGGATTTCAGCACCCGCATCGATATGAATCGTGATGTTACTTTTCAGGTGAATGGGTCCCGTTTTGTACTTGCCCGGTGGGAAGTATACGGTGCCGCCTCCCCCCTTCACGGCGGCGGCAATGGCTTTCTGAATGGCCTGCGTTGCCAGGGCACTGCTGTCTTTTTTAGCTCCGTAGGCCGTGACGTTGAAGTACTGCTGGGCCTGCGTCGTTCCGGCGATCAGTATGCAGGTCAATAAGGTGAAAAGTGTTCGCATGATTGCTTTGTATTAGCATTAAAGCCGGGTCTGAATGGCTTTCAACTGTTTTCCGTGGTAGACTTCCTTACCATCGGCCCATACCCGGAAACCTTTGCCTTTGCCGTATTTTTTTCCGGTTTTATCCCAGAGAATCGTCAGCGTTTTTCCGTGGTAGGGCACCCGGTCCAGGCAGAACCAGTCCCATCGTTTTTCTTCGAGGAGTGGTTTGATTTCCAGCGTATCGTCCGAACGGGGTTTCAGTCCGATCAAATCGTTGATGATCAAATCCGCGAACCCGGAGTGGTTGTAGAATTTACTGCGGGGATCGTCGCCCTTCAGCCATTCGCCGTTCTTTTCATCCTGATATTCACCGAGGTATAGCTTGCCGTTCATGACGTGCGAATCCGCGTATCGGCGTAATTCATCGAAGAACTGGGCCCGGCTGACGGTTTTATTATGCTGGTAATCCGTCAGAAAATGCGACAGGGCTTTCAGGGTTTGCGTCGTGGCGAAGGGCCAGAGCGGCCCGTCCCACTCGCAACCGTGTCCCGAACCGTGCGTCCGGAAACCGGGATGGCGGCGTTCGGCGGTGGTCAGGCCCCAGGGAGCCTGAAACCCAGTCGTATCACCGAGTTGTTTCCAGGCAGCGGCGTACTTGGGACTATCGTCGGGCAGGTTAAAGTACCAGGGAATGAATCCGATGGCTTCGCGAGCGTTGGCAAAGGTTCCGTTTTCCAGTTTCACCTCGAAAAACTGATCGCCCTCATTCCACAAGGTCTGCTGCGTCAGTTGCTTCAGTTGCAGGGCTTTTTGCAGATAGGTTTCCCGCAGCGTATCGTTTTTCAGCAGTTGCCCCAGAGCGGCCAGGGCTTTGGCGTTGCCGTACATGTAACTGTTGATGGTGGGCCGTACGTTTTTCACTTTCCGACCGCCACTAATGGATTCCTCCATGGCATCTTTTACATCGTGCTGCCAGAAGAGCTGATTGGGCAATTGCCGCTCCGACTCCCAGCGGCGGTAGTCGGCGGCCAGAGCGGGGGTAATTTTCCGAACAAAAGACTCATCTCTATTCACCAGATACCGCTGGTATACGGCGTCGGCGAGCCAGCTGCTGAAGGAATGGAACCGCTGTACGGTATGCCTGGGATCGACGTACAGCCAGAAGGAAATGTACTCATCGATGTACTGCGGATTGCGGAGCCAGCGGCCTTCGTACACGTGATGACCCAGAGCACTGCTAATGGCATTGTGCTTCCCGGCGTGTTTCACCGGTGTAATGAATTCGGTAAAAATAAAGCCGTCGGGCGTTTGCTTGAGGTGTTTCCGGAAGGCCCACCAGCGATAGTAATACAGCTGCGTAAGTACGGAATCGGGACTATCGAAGTACGGAATGTTTTGGGAAAGCCAGGCCTGCGACTGGGCGTTGGGGACGTAGTTTTTCACGGCCTCTTCGTCAGCCGCGTTAAAGGCCGTTACGTATTTCTGAAGGGACTGATCCGTTAATACGTGTTGAGCGAAGGTGCTTAGACTCATACAAGCGAGCATTCCGCTGAGAAGGTACTGACGCATAGAGAGGCTTTTTTTGCTGGGATGTGCCAGAGGACGTAGCCCTGGTTACTTTTGTTGATTCCTTCGAATCTCGATTCCAGGGGTTGCACCCCTGGCTAATCGGGTTGAACTCCTTCGGAGTTGGTAGCTGCTCGATTAAGCATTTCCCGATTTCAGGGGTCGTACCCCTGACTAGTTGGGTTAATCGGTTTATTCGAATAACCAGTCGATGTTTTTTTGATTACCGGCCAATCCGCCGTCGAATACCGGAATTTCCTGAGCCCCTTCCACAAAACCCAGCAGTACGCACTGCCCCCGACCCAGGTGTAAGGTATGATTACCGGGAGCAAACGTGAACGCATGCACGTGTACGGGCGGGAAGCCTTCGATCTGGATAGCGTTGGAAATCTTGATTTCCGCCTGCCCGTAATCGTTGGCACTGGCGTCGGTTTCCAGCTCGGGTGCCCGCAGGTACGCCGCATTCTTTTCGTTGTAAAAACCCACCAGCAGTTTCACGGGCTTATCGGTATGGAACGTCAGCGTAGTACGCTCCGACCGCTGCTGTTTCTTACTCATTTTCAAGCCTTTCAGATCTTTCAGTTCGGGCGTCAGGGCGACGATTTTTGCCAGCGTATCGGCGTAAATGCTTTCGCCCGCTTGTACCGGGAAGTAGCTGGCGTTCGTCAGTTGGACCGTTGCGGGTTTAAAAGCCATTCGCTGCTGAGTGGCGGCCCCCGTATGGGCTTTGAGCGAGTCAATTTTCCGTTCGAAGGTCCGGAGTTCCTTTTCAAAAACGGGCAGCATTTCGTACCAGTTTTTGTACGTCGCATTGACGCCCCGCATCGGAATTTTTCGCTGTGCCGTTTGCATACTGTTAGCGTAGAGATAGGTGTCTTTCGTCAGCTTGGTTAGCTCCGCGTAGTGAGCCACGCTCGATTTTAGCAGCGGTAAGGCTTTTTCCAGATCCTCGACTTTGCCGGAATACTTGTAGCGTAGCACCGCCACAGCCGCCCGGGCTTTATCGGCGTAAAACTGAGCATGGCGTTCTGAGCGTAGACATCGTTTCGTAACCGCTTGAATTCTTCCCGATCTTTGGTGACGGCGGGCGTTGCTTCGTCAATGGCCCGCACGGCCTTCCTGCCGTGTTCAACCACTTCTTCCGCTACCCGAATCGGTGTTTCTCCGATGTGCTTCTCCTGCTTCGCTTCTCTTTCCGCGTACTCAATGATCATCTCGCCCTCGGGAGCTTCCGATTCGTACAACAGCGTGAAGAGGCCGTACCGCCAGGGGTTGATGAGCTGCGTCATCAGCATGCCCAGCGTGAGCGTCTGGCGGTTGCCGTCGGTAATACCGTACCGCCGTAATAATTTCGGTGAAATCTCGCCCGTTTGTTCATAGGCTTCCAGTACAGCCTTGCCTTTTTCCAGCGGCAATCCGTATTTCTGAGCCAGCTCATGGCCCCAATACGTAACCTCTCCCGCCCGATCGCGATTGGCTTTCCAGGCGTAACGAGCCAGGTCTGGTACCAGATCCAGTCGCGATCGACCTGTAGCAAACGTTTGGGTGCGGCATCAGCGGCGTAGGGCCAGTCCCAGTACGAAGCCTGCGGGTACAGGTGCAAGCCATTGGCTCCGTAAACGTTGTGCATGGCCTGTACGGACTTTTGCACAAAGTCCGCCGAACCGTAGCGGAAAGGCTCCAGATTGGCCAGAATGTGGACGTTTTCGATGTGTACCGTGCCGATATTGCTCAACGTGCGATGCAGCTCGGCCCACTTTCCCCGGGGGGTATACGTCGTCAGGGCCTCGCCGTTAAATTTTGCCATCGTGTACAGATTCTTGTACAAAGGCAACGCTGATTTCATGACGCGGGGGGCATCCGTATCGTGAGCCCGCAGTACAATGGGCGGTTCGGTTTTCTGCCCAATCGTTTTTAAACCGTCCTGTACACCGGGAATGATGGTCTTCGTAAACCAGTCCACATCGTCCTGCCCAACGCCTTCCATGGCTTCGCCCAGCGTGATGAGCAAACCAACGTTGGGATACTTGGCCACGAAAGCGGCGATGGATTTCCGCGTGTAATCGGACATGAGCGGCGTGATGGGCCGCTCCCGATCCTGCGTTTTCAGGTTATGTTTTTCGGCGAAGGGTTTCGACAACAGAATGTTATAAAACATCTGAATCACCCAGATGCCGCGTTTGTCGGCTTCCTTCGTCAGGAAACGGAACATTTCTTCATTTTTTTTAAACGTCGCATCGTCCACTTCCACCGCGTACGGGTATTCCTTGAGTTTAACCAAAGAAGCAAAAGGGTGGCCGTTCCAGAGATACAGGGAATTATAGCGGTTTTCCACCATCATGTCCAAGTACTGAATCCATAGCTCTTTGTCGTAAAACCAAGGGAACGTTTCGGGCGTGTACGGATACTCATACACCGTACGTCCCGGCAAATAGTACGGTTTCTGGATGCCAATGCAGGTACCCCGCAACACCATTTCGGGCTGGTCGGTCAGATGCAGGGTTTCGGGTAGTTTGGGTTGCAGACGGGAAGCCAGCTCCAGACATCCGTACAGGGCTCCGGAAGCGTCGCTGCCTTTGATGAACCAGGGCTGCCCTTTTTCTTTGTGTACGATGAACCCTTCCTTGCCGCTTTTTTCGGTAACGGACTGAACCAGAGCGTCACCGACAATTCCGATACGAATTTGTGAAGGGTCGGCTTTTAACTGATCCTTGCGGACCAGGGTGACCTGATAGCCCGCCGATCGTAATTTCTGCTGTAGTTTTTCGGCTCCAAAGCTGACCCGTTCCGGGCTTTTCGACGGCAATATCAGAGTCAGTTGTTGCTGAGCCTGCCCCTGGATGTGGAAAGCAAAAAGCAGGGAAAGGAATAGAAAGAATCGATGCATAGTAAATGTTCAGAGCGAATGAATTACAAAACTACCAGCGTAAGCCAGCCTGATTATCTAACATTTTCTCTTTTAATTGTACCATCTTAGCCAGAGCCTTGCGGACATTTTGAGCGTAATGGTCGGCGTGTGTTTCTTTGGTCTTTTCTAAAGTATGGTCAGGCTTCCTCACTTGCTACTACCATTATTTCGGGGCTACTGGCTTTATTTTTCCAGAGATTCCGCTGGCTATTCAATTCATTGCATGATGGGTATATTCAGACTTTCGTTAGTTGCTGCACTTCTGTGGTCTTTGTCCGGAGTTCGTGCTCAAACGCCTTCGCTAACATCGTACAATGTAGTCTGGGATACGCCCAGTCGAAACGCTGCGGAGTCCATGCCCTGCGGCGGTGGTGACGTAGGTTTGAACGTCTGGGTAGAACAGGGCGAGCTGCTTTTGTACGTAGCTCGCAGCGGCACCTTCGATCACAACAATACGCTACTAAAACTAGGACGCGTTCGGGTGCGACTTTCCCCCAATCCTTTCGAATCTGGAACCCGTTTTCGCCAGGAACTTCGGCTGCAGGAAGGGCACGTACGCATCACGGGTAGCAAGGGTACACACACGGCTCAGATCGATGTTTGGGTGGACGTTTTTCGACCCGTCGTTCACGTAGATATAAGCAGTAATCGGGCCGTTCAAACCCAGGCAACGTACGAAAGCTGGCGGTACGCCGACCGTCCCGTGAAAGGCAAAGCCAACCATGCGAACTCGTATAAATTTGCTCCGCAGGGTGAAATCGTCACACGAAAAGACGACGTACAGGCTCAGGAAAATGAAATTCTCTTT
This sequence comes from Siphonobacter sp. BAB-5385, assembly GCF_002261125.1. Taxonomy (NCBI): domain Bacteria; kingdom Pseudomonadati; phylum Bacteroidota; class Cytophagia; order Cytophagales; family Cytophagaceae; genus Siphonobacter; species Siphonobacter sp. BAB-5385. The sequence goes on from NZ_NMPS01000038.1 coordinate 75,705, forward strand.
TACCATGCCAACGGTTCCGGCCCTTCGGTATTCGACGTAACGGTACGCCAACAGCAACTCGATTCGGTCAAGAATCAACTGTACAATCCGCTAAAAAACCTGACGTTTGGGGGCGTCCTTTCAGGACCAGGGCTGAAAGCGGCGGGTACGGTTGAGGGGAAATACCAGGATACGGGTTTTCGGGGGTACCAGCTCGTTAGCCTACGCCCCCAGCGGCAACAGTCGCTCACGCTGCATTTACATACGGCTCAACATGAGTCGTTTCACGAATGGCAGAAAGGAGTAACGGCCCTTTGGAACGAATCCGCCCAAACGGCCCGTTCAGCCCGAAAAGCGACGCTGGACTGGTGGAAATCCTTCTGGGAACGCAGCTTCATTACCATCGGAGCGGCGAATACGCCCGAATGGAAGGTAGGCCGCAATTATCAGTTGTTCCGCTACATGTTGGGCTGCAACGCCAGCGGACACTGGCCGACCAAATTCAATGGTGGCCTCTTTACCTACGATCCCGCTCTGACGGATTCTTCGATGAAATTTACGCCCGATTTCCGGAACTGGGGGGGTGGTACGCATACGGCCCAGAACCAGCGGCTGGTGTACTGGCCAATGCTGAAAAGCGGCGACTGGGCCTTGATGAAACCGCAGTTTGCTTTTTATCAGCGTACGTTGGCCAACGCCGAATTACGGACGCGGGTGTACTGGAAACACGCCGGGGCGAGCTTTACCGAACAACTCGAAAACTTTGGCTTACCCAACCCGGCGGAGTATAGCTGGAAGCGTCCGGCAGACTATGATCCGGGCATGGAATACAATGCCTGGCTGGAGTACGAATGGGATACGGTACTGGAATTTTGCCTGATGATGCTGGAAACCGAGCGGTACGCCGGGGACGCCATTCATGCCTACGTACCGTTCATTGAAAGCTGCCTGACGTTCTTCCATGAGCATTACCAGTATCTGGCGAAAAAACGCGGCAGTAAGACGTTTGATGGAGCTGGAAAGCTGATTTTGTATCCCGGTTCGGCGGCAGAAACGTACAAGATGACGTATAATGCCACCTCCACGATTTCAGCTCTGAAAACGGTACTAACCCGACTGCTCGAATTGCCCGATTCGTACCTGAATCCGGAAAAACGACAACACTGGCAATTGATGCTGAGTCGAATTCCTAGTATCAGTTTTCGTAGTTTCGAAGGTCATCCGACACTGGCTCCCGCCCAGCTTTGGGAACGTATCAACAATACCGAAACGCCGCAGTTGTATCCGGTATTTCCCTGGGGCACGCACGGCATGGGCCGGGCCAATCTGGATACGGCGATCAATACCTATCGTTACGATCCCGACGCCCTGCGGTTTCGGAGTCACGTGGGCTGGAAGCAGGATAACATCTTCGCCGCCCGACTCGGCCTTCGAGATGAAGCCGCTCGCCTCACCTTACTGAAGCTCCAGGATTCAGGCCGCCGCTTTCCCGCCTTCTGGGGTCCCGGCTACGACTGGACACCCGACCACAACTGGGGCGGCTCGGGGATGATTGGATTACAAGAAATGCTCCTACAGGCCGATGGCCGGAAGCTGTACCTTTTTCCCGCCTGGCCCCAAAACTGGGACGTACATTTCAAACTCCACGCTCCTTACCAAACGACGGTGGAAGGGATACTAAAAAATGGAAAGCTGGAACAACTGAAGGTATGGCCCGAGGAACGGCGGAAGGATGTGGTGGTGTTATTGCCGGAGTAGGTTGGTTTCTAAGTTTCCCGCATTACAACATAGCCCGGCAGTTAGAAACTGCCGGATCGTAGGTACAGGTTTGGAAACCTGCACCAGTTACCTCTTCTATTATACGCCCCAACCCCGAAGGGGGTTTAACAACAATAGCCCCGTATGCAATGCGGGGGAAAAGGTCAGGTACCACATCCACATCACGAAAAACCTCACCGCACCACCGGCAACCATACCGCCATTTCCGAATGCCCCCGGTTACTCCAGGCGTAGTACGGAATGAGGCGAACGGTGGTGGATGTAGGCTTGGGCGTTTGGAGCGGTCGGTAGAGTTGCTGGTTCCATTTCTTGGGCGTTAATGGGCGAGCTTTCCCTTCCAGCACCATCACCTGTGTACCTTCCACCCCCAGCGGCTTCGTTTTCCAGGTCGTTTCGGTTAATAAAGCCACCTGATCCGTGGGTACGGAAGGGTTATCTACGGATTCCAGGCAGTACACCAGTGGTCCGCGTTTCACGGCCACCTGATTGCGGGTTTCTTCCACCAGCGGGTTGGATTCCATCAATTGTACAGGCATGGGCAATTTGATTTCTACCACATCGCCTGCTTTCCAGGTTCGGCGGATTTCGGCGTACGTGCCGGATGTCACGGACTGCGTTTTCCCGTTTACGCTCAGTGTGGCTCCCGTACACCAGCCCGGAATCCGTACAAAAAGCGAATAGACCCGAGTCGGCACTTTCTCCATGCGTACTTTGATCGTACCCTGCCAGGGATAGTCCGTTTCCTGCGAGACGACCAGCGGCGACCCATCGGGTAGCTTCGTATTTAACCGATTACTACCGTATAAATTCAGCCATAAACCCTGATCTGACGTACTATACAGATAATTACTGACCTCGGCAATCGTCCGGACGGTATTCGGCGGACAGCAGTTGGACAAGGCGATGTACGGCGAACGGCCCCCCATCCAACGCATCTGGTACGGGTACGCATCCGAAGCCCGCAACGGGTTGGTGTAGAAGAACTTCGTTCCGCCCAGATCAATGCCCGAAAGAATGCTATTGTACAAAGCCAGCTCCATCACATCCGCGTATTTGGAATCGCCCGTAATTTGTAGCATCCGGTAATTCCAGAGCAAGTTTCCAATATTCGCACAGGTTTCATTATGGGCCGACAGGTTGGGCAACTGGTAGGCTTTCCCGTAGGCCTGATGAATTTTCTGAACGGTATCCGGCTGGTACGAAGTGCCCTCGGGCGATACGCCATCGTACAAAGCTCCGCAACCACCCGTGATGTACATCTTGCGGTTGACGACATCGTCCCACACCAGATCGAGTGTAGACAGCAGCGTACTATCGCCCGTTTCGGCGAATACGTCAGCGGCTCCGGCAAAGAGGTAATTGGCTCGTACGGCGTGCCCAATCACTTTCTTCATCTCGCGAAACGGTACGCGGTCGGAGTTGTCGTCCGTACCTTCACTCATCCCCCGAATATTGATGAGCTTCTGGGCCAGAGCCAGGTATTTCGGCTCGTGCGTAGTCCGGTACATTTCCGTAATGCCCATGTAGTGCGAAGGACAGATGGCGTTACGGGCCTGCTCAGGACTGGCTTTGGTATAGAAATCAATCAAAAAATCAGTGGCTTTTCGGGCAATGTCGAGAAAGCTCGTCTGCCCCGTAGCCCGGTAATGAATGCAGGCGGCGGTCATCAGGTGGCCGAAGTTGTAGGCTTCAAAACTGAGTTTATCGTCAAACATCTGCTTCTTGCCCGTCTTCTTTTGCTCGATGATCGCTTTCGTATAAATGTATCCGTCGGGCGTTTGAGCCTTGCCGATGACAGCAATCGCCTCGTCCATGTGCTTTTTCAGCTTCGGATCTTTGGTCAGGGCGTACATACTCGCCACCGATTCGAGCGTCTTATAAAAATCACCATCGTGAAAAGAAGGTCCTTTGAACACTCCGGCTGAACGCCAGCGGCCACTTCGAAATTGCGGTAGGCGTGACTGACGTCCGCGTCGGTGTAGGTTTTCCAGAGCTGAGGTACCATGGAATCCCGGCATACCCGGAAGCGGTCGGCCCAGAAGCCCGTCGTCCACTGTACGGCATCGAGATCCAGGCTACGGAGGCGGGAAAATTTACTTTGGGAAGTATTGACCAGACTGTTGGTCTGGGCCAGACTGAGGGTACTGCAACCCACCAGTCCGGCGATGGAAATACGGCGAATGAGGTTAAGCATGGTAAGCAGGCACTTTAGTACGAACAAACGCGGATACAGGGCGTAGATCAAAAGTAGACGATTACCGACTGGCAAAGCTCCGGGAATTTTACCAGAGGCTGTAGGATGTTAGCCTGTTTGCCGGGAACCGTTTATTTTTGAAGGCAATCAGCGGCACCGTACGCCGCCTGTCTTTTACTCGCATGTAGTTATGAATCAACGACGGCCCATTCGCGAACAGGAACTCGCACTCATCCACCATATGCTGCAACACGTACAGCTTAATCCGGCAGACTATCCCATTGATGAACTGGTGGAAGAATACGAAGGTGGAAAAATGGGTAGCATTTCGCTCGGCGGTAATCCCGAAGCCTACGCGGGTGACGTGGTACAGGTCAATTACATCGACTCCGATCAGACGCCCGTCGTTATTACGCTTACGAAGGACGAACACAATCGCCTGCTGGATCTGGATTTCTGGAAAGTGGATTTTTCAAAATTACTAGAGTATCCTACACCGGAGAAGGTGGTGTTTCAGTAATTTGCTTAGACGTGGAAATTGGGACATCCGACCTTAGCCAAAATCCCTTCAGAACACTAAAAAGCTGGGTTGATTTCTCAACCCAGGCTTTTTAGTGTTCTGTTTATTAGTTAGCTGACGAACTCAACCTGTTCATCGAAGCTTTGAAGTTCTTCAGCATTTCATCCAAGTCAAATTCTGAGGGATCCATGGTTGCCAGATATTTATTATTCGTCTCCATATTCTTCTGTATGTCAGCGTATAACTCTTTCGGCATTCCCTTCTTAACAAACGCTTCTTCACTCATTTTAAATACCATCTGATTTTGCTCAACGACCATATGATCCGCTACGATTTTGCTTAATTGAATGAGCATTGTCTGCTGTTCCGGCGTCCGTAAATGATCCGGGGCTTTGCGGGCCAGGTTATAGTCAGAAAAGGTATACCCTACTTTCTGACTTGTTTTTACACCAGAATTACGTCCGCTCCTGCACGCAACAAAGCCTACCGCAATAGCCAGGATCAAGGTTATTTTTCTCATAGACTTCCAGTGAAAAGGGTTACGTATTTGCTGTGCGTGAGCCTTCATCAATTAAATACTGGCATGACTGCAATACGAATAGTCCCGTTTTGGTGAAGAATTCCTCTCAGCAAGCGTGCCTGAGTAGCGTCTACTATTTTTATTACAATTATAACTATTCACACTTTAAATATAACTAAATACAATAGTATTTTATAGGCCTTCACATAACCATTAGCGATACATTCATGTAAAGAAAGTTTTTAATCATCTCCATTCGTCTTTATAGTAAACGAAGAATTAATTCTTTTACTAATTGGCTGTTTTACGTTAATAATCAGAGCAATGCGAGTAATTAGTCTATATAGTTTCAAATAATATTTTACAAAATTTAACCCTAAACCCTGGGTAATTGACGGAAAGGAATTTTACTGAAATGGGCTTCTAAAACATCTCCAAAACTTTAAAATTTATTATCATTTAATAATCAATTAAGCAAATTCCTACAAGCTCTGCACGGAAAGGAATTATTTTCAGCATTTCACTCGGTTTATTTGGTATCTAATTCATAACGCAATAATTTCCTGACAGGTTGACTTTTTGAAATCAGCCATGTCCCTTAAAATGTATTGACTATAAGCAAATTATACGTTTAATAGATATCAGAAAGATTTGCTTTCGGAGTCATGAAAGAAGTAAAATTTAAGCACCTACACTTAAAAAATTATCATTTCATGATTGCCGCTTCATACATATACGGATACAAAGCTGAACAGTCGTCGCCAGACTGTACCTTATCAAGACAACCTCATTGCTAAATATGATCCATGATGACGGCCTTCACTCCTGAATAGCTCAGGATAAAGACCTGATCCAATTAAATCGCCAAGTCCAAGGAGCTTATTATTCACCCATGCAAACCTTTATTAATGTCACGATGCTAGCCGCATCCGGTGAAGGAAAAACTACGTTTTTATCTTCAATGGATGATAACATCCGCCGCGATTTGGCCAGTAGTATTGGTTTAAACCTAACCCTGGATTCCCAGTTAGCTGCCCAGTTAGATCAAAATAGGGAGAAGCTCATTGCCTCGCTGGGCAAGGGCACCATTACTTATTTCGATGGAATTCAGTCAACGGATGCTGTATCCACCTATCCGTTAGAAATTTCTCACAAAAACTCAGAGCCTTTTCTGGTCGTTTCGTTCCGTGATATTCCGGGAAACTGGATTACGGATGATACGGAAAAAGTCGTCAATTTTATTCAGGATTCTTCCGTCATTGTCATTCCCATCGATTCGTCAGCCGTCATGAACGACATGGAAGAATGTAAAAACAATGTCCAGAATCTATTGGATGTATTGAAGCTGGGGCTAGAAAAAAATCCGGATACAAAACTGGTTCTGTTCATTCCAACCAAATGCGAAACGTATCTGGTCAATGATACGCTGACCAAGGACTTAACGCTGAAAATTCATGAAGTGTACCAGAAAATTTTTGACTTTCTGGGTCTTCAGGATAACCTTAAATCAGCGATCATTCCCATTCAAACGTTGGGTAATGCTTCATTCATGTATCACAAAAAGGTACAAATCCTGAATACGGAAGTATGGAAGCCTGTATTTAGTGTTACGCAACGCAATCAGTTTAATCCCCAGAATATTGAATATCCTTACCTCTACTTATTTTCCTTCATTTTCGAGCAGTATTATTTGAAAAGAAAGAAAGGCCTGATGGGCTTTTTCAGAAACCTGTTTAAAGAACTTAACTACCTGAAATCTACGAACGAACGATTGCACTCGCGGTGCCTGAACTACAGTAATCTGAAAGTACTCAGGTAGCCGCTTTTTTGTTTCGTTCAGAAATCACACGGACGGCTAATTTCCAGAGCCAGCTCAGGCAGGGTTACTGGCGACGGAGCGTCGTCAGGTAATCTTACTGGATTGTTTTGTGCCTGATCAAAAGGATGACTGGATTTTCGGATTCTCGCTGTGTTTTTCTTACATTTTTCTTATTGAATTGACTCCATGCCTAATTTCATAGTATCCAATATCCAGCAGATCATCCAGAAGCGGGGGCAGTTTGCGGATAAAATCACGCAGGACATGCAGCGGCTCGCTTTGATGAGCCACTCGATGTCAGTGTTGGAAAATGTTAAACTAAAAATATCGGATCATGCGTCTGACCAGGTCATCCAGGCCATTGATCGGGCTAATTTGCCCACGCTTCTCAAGCGAATTGAAGAAGAACAACAGTATCTGGTTCAGCTCAGTCAGCGATTTTCCCGCAAAAGCATCAGCATTGGAGTCATTGGCAGAGCCCGCCAGGGAAAAAGCAGACTGCTGCAAAGCCTGTCCGGACTGAATTCCCAGGTCATTCCCGACGGCAATGGCCCGCACTGCACGGGCGTCATGAGTGTCATTGCCAACGATAGTCACAAAGCCCGGGCTCTGGTAGAATTTCACAGCCGGACGAGCTTTTTCCAGTCAACGGTATCTCCTTATTTTCAGGAACTGGACTTGCAGTATAGTCCGGCCAACCTGGCTGAGTTCGTTTCGCAGGCCTTACCGGATCAGCCCGAGGATACCAGTCCGGTTACCGTAGCCCGTTACCAGAAGCTCCAGGAAATTCACCGTAACTTTTCCTCGTTCAATCACTTACTGACGGGCCTTACGCAGGAAGTTCCCCTGCATCAGGTGCGGCAGTACATTGCCCAGGTGAACGAAAACCGCGAGGCCAGTTACGCCTATCTGGCCGTTAAACAGGTGCATATTGACACGCCTTTCCCCCTGGCGGAAGCAGGCCCGATTACGCTGATTGACATGCCGGGACTGGGTGATACGGGACTGGTCAATGAGCAGAAATTGATTCGGTCGCTGGCCAGTGATATTGATTTTATTCTTTTTGTCCGCAAACCTGATGCGTTGGGGGCCGTCTGGGAACCCGCCGATCTGGACCTGTATCAGTTCTGTGAAAACTCCCTTGAACAGATGGCGATTCCGGGCATCAGCCTGCCCGCCTGCTCCTTTCTGCTCCTGAATCATACCAAGACCTTGACGGACAATGCCCGGAACTGCCAGGATTTAAAAGACAGTACGGATCGCAACGGTTTGTTCTTTAGCAAGATCGTTACGGTAGACTGTGCCAGTGCCGGGGAAGTTGAAGAAAACGTACTACGGGCTGTTCTGGAAGATATGCAGGATAAACTCGATGACTGGGATCAGCAATATGCTCTGGAATACCAGCGGAAAATGACCAGTATCGATGGAGCCCTTCATCAGGTAATTAACTATTTTAACGGAATTTTTACTCCCCCCGACGATATGACGGATTTCGCCACTTTCAAAAGCTTATTCAATACCCTTTGGCAGGAATTAACCAATGCCTGTGAAGAAAACCTGAAAGAACTCAACGCCCTGCGGGATTCGCCCAACCTGCAGATTCAGGAAAAATTCGATCAGATCAAGCAGTCGTGTCTGGAATATGCCGCCAATCTGACCATTCGGGATATTGAATTGAGCCGTAATGCGTTAGGCTCGTACAATAAGACGTACGAAGAATATCTGAACGAGCACCGCACGTTCATCACGAAAGAGTTTCTGAAATTGGGTGATACGCTCAATGACGTGATCCATCAGGTGCGTCAACGCATTTTTGATATTCTTAAAACGGAAGGTCGTCTGGCGGGCCTTGTTCACCCTCATGAATCTTTTGAGGTGAGTCTGTTGCGGGAGCTGGAATCCATGCCTTCGTTACACCTGCCCGTACAATCGTTCGCTCAGTTCCAGTTGTCGTATTTAGGTTTTCTACACTTCCGGATTCGGGAACACCTGGATATCCTGACGCCGGATTATGTCTCGGTGCGGCTGTCCCGGGAGGATACGGCCGAAGACATTCGTAATTACATCGTCAGCTCCGTGGAGGCCTGTCTCTACAAGATTCAGAATGAATTCGACGTCTGGGCGAAAGACCTCAATAAAATGTCTTTTGCATTGGTGGAAGAATTGCTCGATCAGTTATTCAAGGCTAAAAATACCAAGGACAACTGGGAAATTTTCTATCAGCGGAATCGCGTGCGAATCTGGGTGGAAACCTACGAAAAGATCAATTTCAACCAGCAGGTGCTTCAACAAAGCAATGAACAGGTCGATCAACTGAGAAGTTACCTCTCCACGCATAAAAATTAACCTCACCAGCGACTTGGCTCGTACTTAGAAAACCTCATCAGGTCTGTGATCTGATGAGGTTTTTTTCGTTAATTCTATCCAGATCTGTAAGTATTTAGAACGCTACTTTCACTACGCATCGCGTACTAGCGAGCCCAGCGATACGCCAGAGAGAAGCCACCGTGCAGGCCTGCCAGATTCATTCCTCCCCTTTCGTTATCGCCAGTATCGCTGGCTAAAGAGGACAGGTAGATGCGTTGGTAGGTGTACGCTTTATGCCGAAACCCAATCCCCAGAAACGGGGTGATGTACACGGCCTGATGAGCAGAGAAGGAAACCAGTTTTCGATTCAATCCTACCAGTATTTTTCCTCCCCAGACATCCATTTCTTCGCTTTTTCGGGCCCGAACATAGGTACCCTTTGGATTGAGGTACTGTTCATCCAGGCGATTCAGCCACCAGTACCGCATAAATAGCTCCGCCGAGACGTAAAAGGATTTACGGGTATCCAGATAGTAGCGGGGGCTAAGGGAGAACTTAACGCCCTGATAATACGGATTAGCCATATTTTGCAAACGGTAATCAGCCGTCATGATTCGCATTAAATCCGCCACCTCTGACGTACCGCTGGACTTGCGAAACCGGTATCCAGCCCCCAGTCCAATGGTCAGTTTTTCCGTCACGGGAAACTCGTATTCTACCACCAGCTCTCTACACAGCAATTGCAAAGGTTGGATTCGCAAGTACTGATTCCATACCGTATCCGATTGGGCGTACACACTCGTCGAGACCGTGAGTAATATCCATAAGCCTAGTTTGGGTATGAGTTTCATAGGGATTTGATTGGGTTCATGTATACTGTTTAGCTTCGAGACCATCAGCGAAGGCGATACGCCAGCGATACGCCCAAATGAATACTGGGCGACAGGCTGACAGTACCCCTCTCTTTCTGGTACGTTACGGGGGTATCCCCCAGGGTTCCGTCCCAGGTTTCATAGGTGTAGGTTTTGGACCGAAGTCCGAAACCTAGGAAAGGAGTCCAGTACACCGGATTTTTGCCTAGTAAGAACAATTTGCCATTCGTACCTATCAGTAGTTTTCCTCCCCAAACATTCATTCGTTCGGTTCGTACTGCGTCAAAACGGTAGCCTTCTGTATTATCAAATTTAGCCTGTACGTTGTCAAACCACCAGTGTCTGAAAAACAGCTCGGTTGCCAGAAAAAAGGTTTTGCGGGCATTCAGATAATAGCGGGGCGTAATCGAAAACTTTACGGCCTGATAATGGGGATTTCCCATATTTTGCAGGTTATAATCACCCATCATCCCCAGAGCCAGTCCTTTAATTTCGGGCGAATGACTAAATCGGCGAAATCGGTACCCGACTCCTACTTCGAGGGTGAATTTTTGAGTGAACGGAAATTCATAGCCCACCACCAATTCCCTAAACAAAAGCTGTAAGGGCTGTAGCCGTACGTAGTGATTCGTTAGCGTGTCCGACTGGGCAGAAGCCCGGGCAGCGAACGCCAGCAACAGGACGAGTAAGGATTTATGCATAGGTGAGGGTTCTTTTCGTCAGCAATATAGTACCTCCCCGCTTCATTCTTTGCCAGTCCTTTTATACTAGCGTTTAGATGCCTAGATTTGAGCATTCGTACACGACCATTAATCCGTTCAAACCTCTATGCTGCGTACCCTTACGCTGGTTATCCTTACCGCAACCAGTCTCTCCGTTTATGCCGAAGACCGCAAGCCAGCGGTTGCTCCGGCGGCTACGTCTCTCGAAGGACGCTGGGATCTAACCGTTCAGTCGGGAAACAACACCATGCCCTCCTGGCTGGAGGTGACACATTCGGGTCATAACACGCTCGTAGGCCGGTTTGTGGGCAGTAGCGGCAGTGCCCGTCCCATTTCCAAAGTGACATTCAACGACGGGAAACTTAGCTTCGCCATTCCTCCGCAATGGGAACGAGCCACGCAGGATCTGGTTGTAAACGGAACGCTGGAAGGCGACAAGCTCAGTGGCACCATGACGACGCCTGCGGGCCAAACCGTTTCCTGGACGGGCGTACGGGCTCCTTCGCTGGCCCGCACCAAACAGCCGAACTGGGGCAAATCGATGGATCTATTCAACGGAAAAGACCTGAAAGGCTGGAAGGCCATGGGCCAGACCAATCAGTGGGTGGTGGAAAATGGTGTACTGAAAAGTCCCAAATCCGGCTCGAACATCCAGACGGAGCAGAAGTTTTCAGACTTTAAACTGCACCTTGAATTCAAGTATCCCAAGGGCAGCAATAGCGGCGTATACCTGCGGGGACGCTATGAAGTACAGATTGTCGACAGCAAAGGACTTGAACCACAAATTGACATGCTGGGTGCCGTCTACGGTTTCCTGGTTCCGAATGAACTTCCGGAGAATGACGCAGATCAGTGGCAGAGCTATGACATCACGCTCATTGGTCGCCGGGTAACGGTCGCCTTAAACGGAAAAATTATCATCTGCGACACGACCATTCCGGGTATTACGGGGGGAGCCATCGACAGCAACGAAGCCGAACCGGGTCCGATTTACCTCCAGGGCGATCACGGTCCGATTGAGTTTCGGAATATCCGGATTACGCTTCCTAAAGAATAAATTTCCCTGGTCCGTAGCTTCGGCTACGGACTTCTTTTTTCCTGACCATTCGTCCCCCTCCCGAACCTCTTTCTACGTTTTGGCTTCCTTTTCTGCGTATGCACAAACTCGCACCCCTGTTTTTTCTATGGCTGGGTATACTGACCAGTCAGGCTCAATCTACGTATCAGAAAGACTGGCATCAGTTGTACACGGCGGTTCAGCAACTTCCTTCGTACCGCGAACAGATGAAAGGCGAATCCAAAGTGGCCTACGCTTTGGGTGCGGAACGGCTGAAAAACGTTCAACCGACTTCTGACTTTCAGGAATTTTATACCTTATCCCAGCTTCTGTTGCCTTTCCGGGACAATCACCTGGCTTTTTACCAAAATCCCAAACAAGCCATTACCAAAGAAATGCTCGTCGATTCTGCCTGGATTACGGCATATCGGCAGTCGGAATCTTTCCTGGGTTTCCCCCGGGTTACTCTGGCCCGGGATTCCCTCGAAGCCGTGTTACAAAACACCGCCTTTGATCAGGTTGAAGGCGTGTATCACTACGAATCTTACCTGCAGGTGGGAATTTACCGAACTGCCCGGAAGGACAGTTTGCTCGGCGTTGTTCTGCATTCGCGGTTACCGCACTGGCAGCCGGGACAGCTTGCGTTTATTCTCAGGGAATTCAAGCCGGATCATTTCCGGGCGTACCACGCTCACCTACTCCAGAAAACGTTTTTGCTCGTTAAAAATGAAAAATTCATTCCTGGACGGCTAACCGAAACGCCCTGGAAAAAAGAGTCCAAAACTCCGGATTACGTGAATTATTCGGGCAAGGTTTTTGAGTTAAAAGCTCTAAGCGATCAGGTCCAGTATCTACACCTGGGTAGCTTCTCAACGTCTCCGCAGGAACTTCTCAAGTCAGCCGCCTTTTACGACCGGATCAAGGATTCCCTGCACGCTCCCCAGCTGATCGTGGATCTTCGCAATAATGGCGGCGGGGGATTTAAAGCGTCCCGTAAATTTCTTCACTTGTTGCAACGCTACACCCGCCGGGGTACCGTTTATGCACTCGTCAATCACCGAACGTTTAGCAACGCCGAGCAGTTTGCCCTTGAACTTCGGAAACTCAAACGCGTAACGCTACTGGGCAGTACTACGAATGGGACACTCACGTACGGTAATAATTACGGAAAACGCATGGCCTTGCCCAGCGGCAAGTACACGCTTTACCCTACCGACATGAAGGATTCGGGGCATTACCAGCGGTACGAAGAAGTGGGAGTCGCACCGGACATTTTACTGGATTACAACCGGGACTGGACGGAACAAACGCTGAACTATATCCGCCAGACCGCCAACCGATGAATCCTTTTGCCTGGATGAGCCGGTAAGTTTTTCTTTCGCGGCTTTACCTTGTTTAGTGACCTCAGTACCCACGTCAGGCTTGCTGATTCATCCAAGCAGAAGGTTTCTGAAGGGACGGTCAGGGCTTGAAATAATACTGCCGCAGTAACTGCATAGCTTCGGTTTCATCTTCGGCACAGGCTTGGCAAAAGGTTCCTACACCATCGACGGGCCCTTCGTAGTGCCAGGAAAAAGTCTTTGCTGCGTACTTCCCCTTCAAATCATACACCCGTAGCTGATTCCCTTGCGGGGAAAGCAGTAGAACGAGTTGGTTGGGAAACCGTACCTGAAAATGGGTTTTATCCTGTTTTACGTAGCGTACGCGAAGTGTCTTACGATCCTTGCCGTACACGTACTGAATTTCAGCGGGTTGATTATTTTTTACCCAGAACGAGAATTCTTCGTAATTCTCCTGCCCGGGTGTACCGTAGGAAAAATTAGCTACGCGGTCATCGGCGGCCCGCACGCCCAGCGTAAGCATCAGAAAGGTGAGTAGCGTTTTCATGGGTTTAAGGTTTTGCTGATTCGATACAAAATTGATACCATTCACTCTAGTGATGGCTTCGATTCTGTACTTACCACCGAAAGAAAAAAGCGTACAGAAACGAGCCTACCAGAACAAATTCCACCAGCCAGACGTAGAGTACGTTACGTTTTAGCATTCCCCAGATGATGATGTGCACGACCACTGCTCCGAACAAAAGTGGAACGCCGAAGAAAAATTGTAGTACGTTGTTTTCTTCCCCCAGATGCAGTAGACCCTGACCAATGATGAGCAGTCCGGCTCCGGCCATGAGGGTGAGTGGGGTTACGAATTCAAATAGCTTTTTCATGGAATAGAGGTCGGTTTTGACTTTTGTTAGAAAAAATAATACCTATGCCCAGGGTTCACGACAGGCATTCCTAAGCTTTCTTAGCTAATTCTGATCATTTCTCCCTGAAATGAATAATCTTGGCATCGAAATTTTACAGAACTAAACGTTCAACTTTTACACTACTATCTATCTATGCGTTGGTTAGGAGGTCGCGAAAGCGATAATGTCGACGACCGTCGGAGCAGTGGCTCTGGTGGCCTGATCATTGGCGGCGGCATTGGTACCGTCGTCATTGCTTTAATTGTTACCCTGTTGGGTGGCGATCCTTCCAGTATCTTAGGCAATCAACAGGCTACGACGCAGGCTCCCGTCGATCAGCAGGCCGATGACGCCGCCGCTCAGTTTACCCGTCGTGTACTGGCCAGTACCGAAGACGCGTGGACGAAGATCTTCGCCGAACAGAATGCTCAGTATCCCAAGCCGGTACTGGTCATGTACCGGGGCGTAACCTCCTCGGGCTGCGGTACGGCTCAGAACGCCATGGGGCCTTTCTACTGTCCGGCGGATGAGAAAGTCTACATCGATCTTTCGTTTTACGATGAACTGGCCGAGCGTTTTCAGGCTCCGGGGCAGTTTGCCATGGCCTACGTCATTGCCCACGAAATCGGTCACCACGTCCAAAAACAGATGGGTACGACCGACAAAATGCAGGCCATGCGACAACGGCTGAGCGAAAAGGAATATAACCGTTTATCAGTACGACTGGAATTACAGGCCGACTTTTACGCGGGCGTATGGGCCAACCGGGCTCAGGGCCAAAGTGTAGCCCTGGACGAGAAAGACATTGAGCAGGCCATCAACGCCGCTCATGCCATTGGCGATGACAAGATTCAGGAAGAAACGCAGGGCCGCGTCGTACCGGATGCTTTTACGCACGGTAGTTCGGCCCAACGCGTGTACTGGTTCAAAAAAGGGTTGAAAACCGGCGATATTAAACAGGGAGATACGTTCAACAGCAACGAAGACGCCAACCTTCAGTAACGTCATTTCTGTTCACCAGAGGCTGCTATGGATTTTTAAAGAATCTGTAGCAGTCTTTTTTTATTCCCTTCTCAATCCCATTGTTTGGCTACGCTTACCCAATTGAATTCTTTATCTTGTTGCATGAAAAAACCTCTTCTCTTCATTCTCACGCTCTGGTTGAACACCAGTTTTGCTCAATCAACGTTACCCCGCATCGCCATCGCGGGATTAGGTATTGAATCCAGTACATTTTCGCCCGCCGTCACGCACGAAGAGGCATTTCACCCCAAAACGGGTGATCAGGTCTTTACCTCCTACCCTTTTCTGACGCCCGACTCGCCCCTGCGGCAACAGGCTCAGTGGTTTCCTTCGCTGGTTGGCAAATCCATTCCCGGCGGAGCAGCTACGCGGGAGGCCTACGAATCGCTCGTCACGAAAATGCTGGACCTGCTCAAGCAAAACGCTCCCTACGATGGCCTGTACCTGGACATTCACGGAGCCATGAGCGTACAGGGCCTCAACGATCCCGAAGGCGATCTCATTACGCGAATCCGGCAGGTGGTGGGGTACAAAACCTTGCTATCCACCTCAATGGACTTGCACGGTTGCGTGACCAAACGGCTAGCCCAGAACACTGACCTGATGACCTGTTACCGCATGGCCCCCCACGAAGACGCCATGCAAACGAAAGAACGGGCCGTCCAACACCTCATCGACCGCCTGAAAAGTGGGAAGGGCAAACCCGCCTACAAAGCCTGGATTCCCGTACCCATTCTCCTACCCGGTGAACAAACCAGCACCCGCATCGAACCGGGCAAAAGTCTGTACGCCGAAGTGGCTCCCCTCGCCGACAATAACCCCGGTATTGTGGATGGCGGCATCTGGATCAGCTATGCCTGGGCCGACGCTCCCCGCAATCACGGCGTCATCATGATGGTGGGCGACGATCAGGCGAAAGTGGCCAAAGCGGCCGAGAAGCTGGCGAAGCATTTCTGGGACGTTCGCTCGAAGTTCGATTTTGTGGCCCCCGTAGGCAAGCTGGATGAGGTACTGTCGAAAGCCATCGCCAGCCAGAAAAAGCCCTTTTTATCAGCGATACGGGCGATAACCCAACGGCCGGAGCTGCCGGTGATGTGACCTGGACAATTACGGAAATCCTGAAACGTCCGGAGTTTCGGAAAGCTGACGGTCCGACGCTGATTTACGCCTCCATTCCCGATCCTGCTTTTGTGAAGAAAGCCCAGGCTGTGGGTGTCGGTGGCTCGATTGAGGGTACGGCCGGAGCCATCGTCGATCACCGCTTTGCCAAACCTGTAGCGTTGAAAGGTACGGTTGAATCTATCGTGGAAGGCGACCGGGATGCCGTGGTAGAAGTGGTAGTGAAAGTCGGCAGCGTACACGTCATCGTGACGCAGAAACGCAAACCCTATCATAAAGAAAAGGACTTTACCCGCCTGGGCCTCAAACCCCGCGAAGCGGACATTGTCGTCGTAAAAATCGGTTACCTTGAACCCGAATTATACCACATGCAAAAAGACTGGATCATGGCCCTGACGCCCGGTGGCGTCGATCAGGATCTATACCGTCTACCCTACAAACACATCCAGCGTCCCATGTATCCTCTGGATAAAAACATGAAAACGCCGAATCTGTCGGCTCAGTGGATTCCGGTGTCGGGGAAGTAACTGTATTCCTATCGAGCTATTGGGTGAAGCTTGGTTTCAGCAATGGAAGAAGTCCATGGTTTCAGGCGTCACCTGAAACCATGGACTTCTTCTTTTTCCAATTTTATATCCGCTGATCCCGATTTACAATCGGGATCTTAGGGGTCCAGCGTCTCCGACGCGTTATTCCGCCCCACCAATCCGTTCGTCGCAACAAAGAGCGGCTTCCCCTTACTCCGCTTCCACAAAACGACGTTCAAATTTCTGATACTGCCGTTCAAATGTCGTCTCGTAATTCTGGGCCAGCGTTTCCAGTTTCGCTTCGCGTAATTGCTGGACGATCCGATTCATCTGAAACAAATTGACCCGTATATCCTCGCGTCGCCATTGCTGGAAAAGTAGTAATTCAGGTTTTCATCGCAGCGTTTCATCATCGTTTGAGCCATCTCAAGAGCTTTCTGTTTTTCACCCACGGAAATCAGGGGCCCAATGAAGCTCGCTGAAATCTGATCGTAGGGAATTGCCTGATCCGGCATCACCTCCAGACAACGATGCAAAGCCGCTTTCGCCGTATCCAGCTTTCCTTCCTGAATCAACTGGGTCGACAAGCGATAAAAAGCCAGTCGGGCCGAAACGACGGGTATGCCGCGAATGGTATCATCGTGGTAGACATCCGGGTTGTTCATACCCCGCCAGGCCATTTTGTGCATCATTTTATCGTACATCAGTTCCGTATTGACGAACCCATCGGTGGCTCCGGCTACCTTGAACGGCATCAGTCGATACGCGTACCCTTCGATTTGCATAAACTCTTTCAAACCCAGATAATTCGCCGGCGAAAGCGTCGAGGCAAAGTACACGGGTCGCTTAAACTGATTCTGAGCGATAATATCCAGTTGAATCAGCCGATCCTTGATGATGTCGTTCGTACCAAAATCCCAGGTCATCCGGTCTTCCGTAAACAACGGCTCCATACCCTTCGCCACCACTCCCGATTTCTGAATGGTATCCCGGTCCAGCTTCAGCGAGAAAACCCGCGAAGGCAACACATTGATCGTTCCCAGCGACGTTTCGGCCTGAATGGCGGGGTTGTTTTCACGAACCAGTTTCAGATACTCCGTTAGATCAATGCCTTGCTTTACATTCGGATTTTCCGAGAAGATGATCTGATCGTTGATACCCGTCCGGAAGTTGTCCATCGCCAGTGAAATCGGCAACGGCTCCGATCCATCCGCTGGCTCCTTCATTTGCTGAATGTACCATTCCGTACCCAGTAGCGAAAGGCAGCACACGCGTACATCGGTTCGAAAACCTTCGACTTCCTGCACGTACCAGAGCGGGAACGTATCATTGTCGCCTCCGGTAAACAGAATCGCATTCGGGGCACAGGAACTCAACAGATTTCGGGCAAAATCAACGGCCGTATACCGATGGGAACGGTCGTGATTATCCCAGCTTTTTGCCCCCATCAACAGCGGTACACCCAGGGCCAGTGCACCCGCCAACGATCCGGCCAGTACCTGATGTTTCGTGATTTTCTGAACCAGATTTTGCAGGGTCAGTACGCCCAGTCCGGCCCATAGAGCGAAGAAATAAAACGACCCCGCATAGATGTAATCGCGTTCGCGAGGCTCTACGGGTGGAGCATTCAGGAAAAAGACCAGAGCCAGGCCCGTCATCAGAAAGGCAACAGCAATCACCAGCCAATCCTTATCCCGTTTGGTAAACTGCGTGAAAAAGCCCATCAGTCCCAGCATCAGCGGCAGGTAATAAAAGTTATCGTGTCCTTTGTTCGTACGAATACTTTCGGGCAGAGCCACGCTTTTGCCCAGCCGGGGGTACCAGTCGGCCCAGAGCTGATCACTTTCCCGACCCACGAAATTCCAAAGAAAGTATCGCATGTACATAAAGCCCATCTGACGACTGAACATGTACTGCAGGTTCTGAACGAACGTAGGCTTCTGGTACCGCGAGGGGTCCGTGGGGTCTTTGGGTAAGCCCAGCGAGGCGGCATACAGGTCGGCATGACCGGGCAGCTGCGAGCCCATGCGGGGCAGGAAAGACTGCTGGTCTTTTTCCCAGATGTAGGCGGGTTCGTAGTCGTAAATCTGGTAGCGACTACCATCCGTTTTATACTGGGGTTTACCCCGTTTAAAATCCGTGACCCGAGCCGTAAACTGCGGTCCGTATAACAAGGAGCGACTTCCGTACTGATCCCGATTCAGGTAATGCAGGTAATTGATGAGATCAGAAGGGTTGTTTTCATTGATCGGCGTATGAAAGTTCGACCGGATCACGATGGACGTATACGAGCCATAACCAATCAAAATAAACAGCACCGAAAGCAGAGCCGTACTGAGCACGGGGCGTTTACGTTGCTGGGCGAAATAAACGCCGTAGCCCAGAGCCCCAAACACCAGCAACAGCCACACCACTACGCCCGAATGGAACGGGAAACCGAACGAATTGACTAGCAAACGATCCGTAGCAAAGGCAAGAGTCCCAAGACCGGAAAGCATCCCTCCGTTGATCAATCCGACCAGTAAAACCCCGACCAGTACCGCTCCTATGCTTTGTAAAAATGAAGGATTCTGCTTTTTACGGTGGTAATAAACCAAAGTCAGGGCTGGCAGAATGACCAGATTAACCAGGTGTATCCCAATGGAAATACCCGTCAGATACGCAACCAGAATAAGCCAGCGGTTGGCAGCCGCTTCCTCTTCGATCAGCTCCCATCGCAACATGGCCCAGAAGACCAGAGCGATCAAGAATGAAGACAAAGCGTATACTTCCGTTTCTACCGCTGAAAACCAGAAGCTATCGCTAAAGGTGTACAGCAGGGCTCCAACCACGCCCGCTCCGAAGATGCCAATGGCTTCACTGGCAGATACGGTAGCCGCCGTTTTACCGACGACTTTACGGCCCAGTAAGGTCAGCGTCCAGAACATGAACAGAATGGTACCGGCACTGGCCAACACCGATACCATGTTGACCCAGTACGCGACCTGCAATGGATCACTTCCCGCCAACAGCGAAAACAATCGACCCAACATCAGGAAAATCGGTGCTCCGGGCGGGTGCGGTACCTGAAGTTTGTAGGAGCAGGCAATGAATTCGCCACAATCCCAGAAGCTGGCCGTGGGTTCGACCGTAAAAGCGTACGTAAAGAAGGCAACGGCAAACATGCCCCAGCCTAACCAAGTGTTGATACGTAAAAAGTTTTTCATAAGGTACAGCGAACATGTGAAAGGCTACGATAAGCAGGCCGAAAGTAGAACGCCGTACCAACGCTCTAAAAACCAGAACGTTAATAGTTGTTAAGAGCTATGTTAAAAGTTGTTAGCGGAAAATGAAGGGTACATTCGGAGCAGTCGCTTTCGGATTACAAATCCGAAAGAGCGTGGATTGTAACTCCGAAAGAACGTAGATTATAAATTCGGAAGAGCTAAACGATCCAACGGCTAACTTTTAAGCGTAACACCATTATCTGCCGTAAAAGTGTCACTTTACTGGAAATAAACGAATGCCCAAATAATCACCGGAAGTCATTCCTAAAAATGAATGTGTACTTTTACGGGCACTCTAACTATATATGCATGCTTTCCCGACTTTTTTGTTTAGCCTTCATTGTTTTAGTGTTTAGTAGTTTCAGTAGTGATCCCATTGAGAGAATAGGGATTAAAGGCCCGTTTACCTTCAATCAAACCCAGTTCAAACTGGCCTGGACCGCTAAACCGAACGATTTTTATTACATTCAGGAATACCTGCCCGCGGGCGAAACCCCGGAGAAATTTAACCAGATGATCACGTTTTATCTGCTTGATAAAAACGTTGAAGTAAAAGCAGCAGTAAGTCAGAAAGTAAAGGAATTAGAGAATCGCAAAAAGACGGACCCAACGTGTAATTACGTAGTCAGCGAAAGTCCTGACGGAAAAGAATTTATCGTTGATTTTATTTTGAGTGAAAGCAAAGGAAACGAATTGAGTACGGTCGAGTTCAATGTCTATCGGTACCAACGGGTTGAAATTCAGCCGAATCAGCCGGGTGTTCTGGTTTGTGCGTACTCCAAGCGGGCGTATGACAACGAGATTACTACGTTCCTGAATCGCTTGAAAGAAGACCGGATGGCGTTTATCAATGAGATGATTAGCCTGAATATTCCGACTGTTAAACTGAGTAAATAACGTCTTTTATTACGCTTCGGATTGAACGTATTCGATTTCTATCATTTTATGAAACGTCCTCTTATTCCTGATCGTAATACGTATAATCCTTCGTAATTTTTCCCTTTTCAATTGTAAAAACGGTACAAATGGGTAATTCCCATTTGTTGCCATCGGGCATGGAGCCGGAGGATACAAATTCAACAATGACCCGGGTGTCTCCGGAAGGGTAAATACCCGTAATTTCATCGTGAATATCCGGTGTTTCCTGGTGCATGGCGGCGTACTTTTCAACGATTTGCTTTCGGGATTGCATCACGGCTTTTGTACCAAAAGCCGGATCTTTGAATTCGGTAGAATCGCTGTAAAGAGCCGCCATCCCTTCCCAATCATGGGCGTTGAAACGTTCGTATACCTTGCGGGCGATGGTTTCGTTTTCAGGCATCTTCTTTTTTTCAGCGTCTGGCTGACAGGCGAAAGCAACTGAGGCAATCAAGCCTAGTACGAGTCGTTTCATGAAGAATAGGGAAATGAGGTAGTATAGTTTTATTCACTCATTATCAATCATTTCATTCGCCTATAGCGGCTTCATGCAATCTTACCTTTTTGATTTCGCCCGTTTTTCCTGCATTCGGAAATCCACTATTTTCTCAATCAGTGCGTAGGGAATAGGTTGCGTAAGCGGAAACTGGGCGGTGCCTTTTGCTTTTCGGTACGGGGCGAGTTCAGCCTCGAACGTACTCTTCGAAGGTACCGGGTAAAAGCCAATGTGATGTTTATAGGCCGCAAAATGCACCAGGTTACCGTGCAGCGTAAACGTAGGAATGGCGTATTTGATCGTTTCTTCGGCTTCCGGAGCGGCTTTTTTCACTACCGCACGAATTCGCTGAAGAATCGCCTGAACGTCGTCGGGAAAACCGGCGATGTATTCATCCACGCTGGCAGGCACAATGCTTTTCATACCGATCGAAGGTTTTCGCTTGCTGATACAGCAAGGTACGTTTAATTTCGGTTTGATTTATACTTTAGGCTGAGGGGGTTGGGTCTCAACCCAACCTTACTAAATAGGTCGAGCCTACGGCTCTTTGATGCTCTACTCCACTAACGCAACAGAGCTGTAGGCTCGGCACATCTCTTAAGAACGGATTTCAATCCGTTCCCAACCCTAATGAAAACGAAGTTTGTCGCCCCTGATTCGTATGTCTTTTACTTTTTTAATATTTTCCGGATTTTTACTTAATATTTTAATTAGAACCAGATTTGTCTTTTCTTTTTTGTCTGAGATATGATCAATAATGATTCGAAGCAGATTGCTTTCGTCAATAAAGTATTCGGAATAATCAGAAGTACAAATTTCTCCATCTATACTAAAAACAGTTGGCTTATTGCTAGATCGGTGTATTTGGTTTTCAAATCGCTCAACGAAATAAGATTAGGCTTGTACGTACTTTTAGTTTCGACGTATAGCTGATGTTCATAATCGATTCCCTTTACCTGTATTTTTTTGTGCTCAACCGTTATGCTTTCTATTTGTTCAGGTGGTATACCCGCGACGGGAATATTTCCCGCGAATTGATCATTTACAAAAACAGCCAGATTCTGATTTTTTAGTTTTGCGGATTGCTCCAGATGGACTACCCGAAATACCGTATCCGGAACTACTGGAATTGATGGGTTGATCGCTTTTCCAGCAACCTCTTTAGGCATTTGTCCATAGACGGCTATCACCAGAAAAGTAAGTATTAAGCAGAAAAGATATTTCATCGCTTTAGAATTTAAAAGGTAGTGAGGATTAAGGAATCAAGTACGTTCATACGGCCAGATTTCCTGTGGTTAAATCTGTAATTGCGAAACAAGGTAAATACCCTAGGTAGGTTTGATGTATTCCTTAAGATTTTTTAACCCCTCTTTTTATTTATGGCAGGCATACCTTTTCTTGCCTCCATACGCTAATTCCTCAGCCATGACCCGTTATCTCATTGCCGCTCTCCCACCTGAATCTATCGCCGAACCCATCTGGGCCTACAAACGCTACGTAGCCGAGCACTACGGCAGTGTTCGGGGTTTGCGGGTATTGCCGCATATCACCTATGTAAGTCCGTTTACCTTGTCCGAAAAGGTACCTATTTCGTCGTTGGCACAACAACTGGAATCTTTTTTGGGAAGCTTTCAGGCCGAAACTATTCAGCTGACTGATTTCGGATATTTTTCCACGAATCGGGGCCACGTGATTTATGTAGCCGTTGAGAAGACGGAACGCATGGAGCAACAGTATCTTACACTCGATGCGTTTGTGCGGGAAAGCCTGCAAGTATCCCTGCCACCGATCCATTCCGTATTTACACCGCACCTGACCATTGCGTACCGGGACCTGAGTCGCCGGCAGTTTGAACAGGCCTGGCCCTATTTTGAGCAGGAATCCTTTTCCGCTCGTATGCCTTTAGACGCCCTCTGGCTGTTGCAACACACGGGCAAGCAGTGGGAACCGCTTCGAAAATTTGACTTTGCCAGTAACGCTTAACTAGTTAGAGTTAGCCATAAAGGCACGAAGTAAATAGAAGCCTCACGAAGAAGCATTACTGGATCGATCGTAGTGAACGCTTCAGCCAATTCCTATCGAGTGATAATCTGTACTGGTCCCCGCAAGCCCGCCTCCAGTAACGGTCTGCCCTCCAGTCGGTACGGGGCGGTGGTAGTAGTGATGCGTTGTTTTTCGGGCAACCGATGGTCACCCATGAGCCGATTCGCCCAGGTATTACTCACTTCAATTTGCAATTGATTTTCTCCGGCTTTGAGGTATGACGTGAGTTCAACGCGGTACGGAAACGTCCATGCTACGCCGCAGGATTGGCCATTAAGCTTCACCTCAGCCATATTGGCTACTTTCCCCAAATCCAGCCAGTAGCGACCTTTTTGATCTGACCACTGAAAGGTTTGCGTATACGTAGCCGTACCCGAATAGTACCGAATGGACGAGTCGGCATGCTGACTCCAATCGCTAAGTGTAGCGAAAGTTTGAGTTTGGGCGGGGCCGCCGAACGCCGGATCAAACTGTACCTGCCAGGGTTGTGACAGGGTTTGTACGCGTTGTGATTCCTTTGCCACCTGACCCGTACCTTCGTTTTGCTTCGTCGGTTTTCGGAAAATGACGAATACCGAAGCATTCGGCTCCAGACGAAGCGTTACTTCCGTCCGGTTGGGGTGCATTCGCCACTGATCGGCGTTCAGGAGTTCGTCAGTGACGGCATCGTATAGTTCGGGTTTTTTGCCCCGCACCCGGAAAGAAGCCGTAATTTCCCGTACTTTTTCCTGCTGATTTCCAATAAAATACAGATCCATGTCAGCACTGCGGCGGTGCGTCCAGGCGAGGTCTTTAGCGTATGTACCGTTCGTCTCTGTAAACGCTACATCCCGTTCAATTCCCAGCGACGCGAAAGATTCCAGTTCATAAGGCAATTGAATGACCCGGCCTTTGCCTAACGTCTTGGCAACCAGCCCATTTTCCATTTCAAAACGCCCTTCCCATAATTCATTACTAACCTCTTTCGGTCCTTTTCCGGCGGAAAAAAAGCCTGATCTTCGATCAACACGGTGGCTCCGGCTTTCGCCAGAGCAACCAGCTTGTTAGCCGTTTCGGGGGTTACGAAAGGCTGATTTACGTTCAGTGGATGCCTGCCGGGAACGACCACAATCCGATACGCCGTACCCGGAGCAAAACGTACGCTGGAATCGCTTACGGTAGCCAGTCGGGTCAACGCATCGGCACTGAATGAGTCGTAGGCGTAGCCCCGCAGGGGATCAACCCAGTGTTCGGGATCCGCCATGTTGGCCGAATGCGATACGCCCAGGGGTTTGACGCGTAAGGGTTCGCCTGTATTCGCCAGTCTCCGGGCCTCGCTCTGTACCCGTTCGCTGCCGAAAATACCCGGTAAGGTGTTCACCAGTCGGTCGGGCAATACCGAACGCCGGGGCAAGTCGTCGCCCGTAAACACGGCTATATCCGCCACGGGTTTTCCCAGTTGTAGTAAGGTCTGGCAACGCCGGGCGTACTCCACCCAGGCCCGACCGGGTTTCCACCAGGTTTGATCGCGTTGAAAGTACAGTCCTACACCGTCAAGCGTCATGCCGGGTTTGCGATCCAGCCAGGGATTGTGTGAGAAAACGTGATAGACCAGTTTATTGATTCCCAGGGCATAATTTCGATCCTGCAAGGTTTTGAGCATGCCGGGATGCTCCGACCAATCCATGCGAACGGTGGTAAAGCCCTCGGCCTGTACAATATTCTTGCCATAAATGTGAGCTGCCGACGTGGCGTCGAGCATGTCGTTGGGTTTATCGTGCGTGGGACTATTTAGCCAGAATTCGCCCATCGGAATATCGACCTTCCGGTAATGAGCCAGTCCATCACTCGTCATCGTCGGAGCCACGCTTTCCGCTGAAAACTGTACGCCGTGCTGTTTCGCTAGTCCGGCCAGGGTGGTATAGAATTTGTCCACGACCAGTTCCGCTACCGTTCGCCGCAGGTCGTACAGCACCTGTTCGGACGTCTCGGCCGATACCAGCGGAATCCCCGCCAGCACGGGCAGGTACGGCAGTAGATCGTAGCCCCGGCGTTTTTTAAATTCCGCCGGAAACGTGACCGACCAGTTCTGACTCCCGCATTCCCAGCTATCCACGTGCAGTACTTTCAACACGTCCTTACTCGGCCCAATCTGCCGCTGGGCTTCGCCAAACCAGCGATTGAATTGCAGCGTAATGGCCTGCGGGTTGAATTTGTCACATTCCAGTCCCTTGCCGGCTCCGGCGGTGGCGTTGGTGTGTCCGGTGGAGGTATGGCCCATCCGGATGATCGTCCAGGTACCGGCAGGAGCCTGCCAGTCCAGTCGGCCATCGGCCTTGAGTTTACCCGTCAAGTTAATGATTTTGTTCAGCGGTACGCATAATTCCCGGGGAAGCTGCTGCTCCGTCGAACGCGGACTCACCCGCCAGACCAGAGCCGATTTTCCCTCATACTGATGAATTTTGGGCTCGGCGGATAATGCTAGTCCGGTAAGCTTTAGCGTAGGTTTCCATTTCGCCGCGTCCAGGTCTTCGGCCCCCGGTTCCGAGCCTTTTTTGTCGGAAATGAAACGAAAATACCGGGCCGTAGTCGTCGGAATGGCGTGGGTGACATCCGCGTCGGTATCCTGCCAGCCGTGCCGGGGCGGCTGTAGCTGCGTCACGGGTCGGAAGGTTTTACCATCGTTACTCGCTTCCAGTTTCAGGCGATGAGCCTGTACGTTATTGCCGGGCGTTCGCACCAGTAATGACCGAACCGTAACGGGCTGCTCATACGCGTACTGAATCCAGCAGACGGTATCGCTTCGGAAGGCCTGCTTGTTGGTGGGATCAATCAAAAACTGCGGAGAGCTTCCGGACTGACTGGAAGTTATCACTGGTTTGGAAGCGATCGTAGGTGAGGCGGGAATGGCGAACACCGCAATATCCTTGTAGTAGTTTTCCTGCGTGGGCGGTTGCGGCAACACGCCCGAAAATGGCTGATTCCCCTGCACCTGCGTCGTGGCGTATACCACTTTCTGCATCGATAATTCCGGCGTAATCCAGGGTCCTCCGGCCAGAGCAAAACCATCGCTCACGTGCATGCCCATCTCCAGCTTCAGCCGTTTGGCTTCCTGCATGGCGTGGCGTACCAGATCCCACCAGTGCGGCGTGAGTTGTTCGGCTACGGGTGTGTACACGGGCGGATTCTTCGCTCCCTGAATCGGCATCAGGTACGCCCCCCCGATCCCCGCCGCCTGCATGGCTTCCAGATCGGCAGTGATGCCTTCTTTTGAAACACCCGCCTGCATCCAGTACCAGAATACCCAGGGTTTGGCCGATGAAGGCGGATTCGGCACGAGTTGCGTCAACCCGCTGCCCGACTGGGCAAAACCTGCCGTGCTGAGGAGCCAGCATATAGTGAAGAGTAATTTCGGAAAACGGATAAGCCTCATACAAGTAAATTACGGTATCAACCCAAAACCTTCGCCTTTTTCTAAAGGCCCGAACGCTTTAGAGGAAAGACGGATTTTAAGTTTTATTCCTTGGAAAAGAACGCTATTATTCTTTTGCCTGCAACACGATTTCCGATCCCTTCAAGCCTTCTGCGGAAGCTTTCAGCCGAATGGTCCCTGCCTTTTCGTGGGTACGAATGATGGCCAGACACAGGCCATTGTAAGCCCGGTGGTACGAGGCCTGAAAGGGTTCCGTGCTCGCCGGGAAACCGTTGTCAACGCCCGCAAGCGTTCCTTCGCCTTCGAGATCAAAGTGCACCAGATGCCCGGCATTCGGTACCAGATTGCCCTGTTCATCCAGGATTCGAACGGTAACAAAGGACAAATCTTTTCCGTCAGCGGTCAGCTCTTTGCGATCGGCCACCAGTTCGATTCGGGCAGCTTTTCCGGCGGTATTGATTTCTTTGGTCAGAACCGTTTGACCATTTTTCCGGGAAACGGCTTTCAGGGTTCCGGGTTCGTACTTCACTCGCCATTGCACGTGCAGGCGATCGTCCGTTTTCTTTTGGGTACCGAGTGATTTTCCGTTCAGGAACAGTTCCACTTCGTCGGCCTGGTTGTAGTAGGCCCAGACGTCCACGGTCTGGTTTTTCTCCCAGTTCCAGTGCGGAAACAGGTGTAACATCGGCGTATTGGTCCATTCCGACTGATACATGTAATACACATCTTTCGGAAAGCCCGCTAGGTCAATAATGCCGTAGTACGAGCTGCGGGCGGGCCAGGGATACGGGTGCGGTTCGCCCAGAAAATCAAAACCCGACCAGACGAAACATCCCGCCAGATGCGGGTATTTTTTGATGACTTTCCAGACGTCTTCGTGCGTGGAACCCCAGTACGCGAATACGTTATCGTAGGCCGAAGCCGTAAAGTCGATATTCCCCTCCACCAGTTTCGATCGGCCGCTGCGGGGCCAGAGTTGCAGGGAGTCCGAGGGCATGATATAGTCGCCCCGGGTTTGCAGGCCTGAAACGGTTTCGGAAGGCAGGAAAAGCTGATGGGGAAAGGTTTTGGGCAGATCGGCGTAGGCTTCGTGTTTGTAGTTGAAGCCCAGTATATCGAGGGCTTTCGACTGATAAATGAAGTTTTTCTCAGGAATGTTTTCCGTCAACGCCGACGTTACCGGACGGCTGGTATCTAGGTTTTTAACGATCTGTACCAGCTCTTTCGCAAGGGTGGTACCCGTGGAATCAAATTGCTCCCGAATCTCATTGCCGATGCTCCAGAGGATGATGGAGGGGTGATTACGGTCGCGTTTCACCAGATCTTCCAGATCCCGGCGGTGTTCCTGATCCCAGAACATGGAATAATCTTTCGCGGACTTTTTCTTCTTCCACATATCAAACGCTTCATCCATCACCAGAAAACCCATCCGGTCACACAGGTCCAGAAACTCCGGAGCGGGGGGATTGTGCGAGGTACGGATGGCGTTGCAGCCCATGGCTTTCAGTAGTTCCAGCTGCCGCTCCATGGCCCGCACGTGGACGGCCGCTCCGAGGGCTCCGAGATCGTGGTGCAGGCATACGCCCAGAATCTTCGTCGGCTGATCGTTCAGGTAAAAGCCTTTGCTGGCATCGAAACGAAAAGACCGCACGCCAAAAGGCGTTTCCACCTGATCCACCAGTTGATTGTTCTGATACAACTGCGTCCGCAAGGTGTACAGATACGGGTTTTCGATGGACCAGCGGGTGGGTTTGGCAAGCGTTAACGAAATGGGCTTTTGAACATTCTTGGCCTGTTGGGTAGCGATTACCTTCCCCGCCGCGTCCAGAATGGTTTGCACCAGTCGATCGCCGCCCGAGACCTGCGTCTGCACCTGCACCTGAGCCTGCTGAGCGGTCACGTTCGGCGTCGTTACGAACACGCCCCAGGGACGGATGTGCGTAGGCGAAGTGGTGACTAGCCGAACATTTCGGTAAATCCCGGAACCCGTGTACCAGCGGGAATTCGGCTGAACGGAATTATCGACGCGAACGGCGATGACGTTAGGTTCTGTACCAAACTTCAAATGCGGTGTCAGGTCGTACTGAAAGGAGCTGTACCCACTTGGCCGAACGCCCAGGGAGTGTCCGTTAATCCAGACTTCGCTGTTGCGGTGTACGCCGTCGAATTCGATGGACACGCGTTTTCCCTGAGCGGTAACGGGCACGGTAAACGTTTTGCGGTACCAGCCGATACCTGTCGGTAAGGCTCCGCCCTGCGTGGTAGTCAGGTGATCTTTGCTGAATTGACCGCTGATACTCCAGTCGTGGGGCAGGGTAACGGACTGGCTTTTGGGATGCTGGAAACGGACTTCTCTGGCCTCGGGCACATCCGCAAGTACCAACGTCCAGTCTTTATTGAATGACTCGACTTGTCGGGGGGAAACCTGGGCGTAGGTTTGAAGACAGATTAGCGACAAAAAATGAATACGTATTTCATACCAGTACCCCGGATGGCATCCGGGGCTATTTAAGTGGAAGCCCTCCGGGCTTATTCGACCCTCTCGACCTAAGCCCGGAGGGCTTGCATGTGATTAGTCCCGGATGCAATTCGGGGAACATACCGGGATTGTCCGGGAATCCCTCTAACCTTACTTTTTCGCAAATTCTTTTTCACTCTTTCCTACATCTTTCGAAGTAGCGACGGCGATTCCCCGCTGATCTTTCTTATTCACCGCACAGTAGAAATGATACACGACGCCCTGGTGCTTGAGAACGAACGATTTGTGAGCGTATAATGCATCGTAGGGTTCGGAAGGCTCGATTAGATTGGGGCCCGTCCAGTCGGTCCAGTGCACGAGGTCTTTGGACGCAGCAAAACGGTTAAACCCTTGAGCTTTCTGATCTTTCCAGAAGGCTCCAAAATAAAACATCACCCAGGTGTCTTTGATTTTCTGGAGAACCGCATCGCCCGTGATACCGACCGGATGCTGGAGAACGGGCTCTGGTTCAAAGCGTTGCCAATGCTCCATATCGTCAGAGAGGGCCATACCGATGCGTTCGAACCAGCGGGTTTTCAGGTTATTTTTTGCCGAATCACCATTGGCGTTGTAGTACATCACAAAGCGATGCCCCGTCAGCTTTTGCGGATCCTCGATGACCGAGCTTTTAAACAGCTTGCGATTTTCCCACCAGCGGGTATCGGGGTCTTTAGCCGTGAACAGGGGTTTAGGAAACCGTTGCCATTCGTGTACCTGGGTAGGTTCTTTCGTTGTATAGGCCATACCGATGGATAAATCACCCGCTTCGTAGCCCCGGCCATTCCCTCCGATATACGACATCCAGTATTTGTTCTGATAGGCTTTCAATTCATAGCTCCCACCCCATTCCGTATCCTGCAGGGCGTTGTATCCGGCTTTCTGGTGAGCGTCCCACAGCGTCGTATCGGCGGAGAAGGATAAGAGACGCCCTTTGTTTTCCCAGTGCAGGAGGTCTTTACTTTCGGCTAGCCAGGTTTCGTACCCGCGACCGTCGTACTGCAAATAGGTCATGTACCAGTTCTTACCCTTCCGGAACACGGTGGGACAATCCATCTTTTTGGAATCATCCTCCGTGACCATTACCAGACCGTACTTGTAGGGCGTTTTGACTTCGTCGTACAACTGCTGCATTTCCGTTGCAGGGACACTGGTTTTCTGGGCAAAGGCAATCGAGGCAAGAAGCGAATATAGTAGAATCAGCGGCGTACGAATCATGCGAAAAAGACCTGTTTTGTGCAGTTACTTCTTTGAACGTTACAAAACTAAAGGCGTAAATCCGCAGTATTCTCTATCATTTTTTCTAAAGATTGTATGAAATTGCCGCCAGCCTATGTCTTCTCCGAATCACCAGCCTTACAGCTTCGTCCGAACCAGTGACGTTTGCAAAGGCTAGCGATTGGTAGTTATGCGGTCTATAGATTTAACTACTGACTTACCAACCGATAGCGTCCTGAGCCTACGATTACTTTCGTTTTGCCTTCCACGAGGCCCAGTATTTTAATTTCTTTTACTTCCTGAATGGGTCGATTGCTTTCGGTTAGCGTACGCGGGTCCGAGGTGGGAAGCACCAGCGTAGCCGTCGTATTGACCGGAATCTCTACGTTCAGTTCAAACGTATTCCCGGATTTCTTCCAGTCACTAACAATCAAGCCGTACGGGGACTGATACGTCGCTTTGGCCTGCGTTATATCGCCGACGGGTTGCGGTTCGATGACGATTTGTTTAAAGGCAACCGATGATGCCTCCTGCTTGATTCCGGCCAGTCCGGCGTAGAGCCATTCCATCAAATGGCCCAGCATAAAATGGTTGTTCGACGATGTGGGCAAGGCCTCCCAGGATTCCGTCAGAGCCGTCGCTCCTTTCGCCAACTGATAGCCGTAGCCGGGCACATCACTGCGGCTGTTCATATCGAAAATCACATCCGAGCGGCCCGCGTCTTCCAGTACCCGGAGCAGGTAGCGGTAGCCAATATCACCGGCAGTCAGCCCATTCTTCCGACGTTTAATATCCTGAATGATGTGTTCGATCACCGCCGCTTTGTCCTGCTCCTCCACCAGTTTCATGTACACCGCCATGGCATTGGCCGTTTGACTGTTGGTGGCGTACTGCTTGGTTTGAGGGTTGAAGAAGGTATCATTGAAAGCCTTTTTCACTGTTCCGGCCAAGGCCTGATACGCCGCTGCATCCTGCGGTTTGTTCAGTAACGTAGCGATCTGTTGAAGAATCATCAGGTCGTAGTAGTACATGGCCGTACCCGTTACGCCCATGGGTGTCAGCTGCGAAGTTCCCGGCGGTTTGGGTCCCAAGTCATACCAGTCGCCTAAGCCCTGCGAGAGAATATGATTTTTCGCTTTCGTACCCAGGTATTGAATGTAGCGTTGCATCATCGGGTAACTCGCCGCCAGTTCGCTTTTCTCACCGTACCACTGATAGAGATACCAGGGAGCGAGAATGGCACTGCTCCCCCACTCCGGCGAATCGCGGAAAATGCCGTCACCCCAGTGAAATTCCACGTACTCCGGGGCGATTTCCGGAATCAGTCCATTCGCCAGCTGCGAGGCTTTCATATCCTGAATGGACTTTTTCAGCAACAACGCAATGTCATACGGATACCGAACCGAGCCGCCCATGAGGTGTACCTGCTCCAGCCAGCCGAGTTTTTCGCGGTGCGGGCAGTCCGTAAATACACTCGCCATGTTACTCTTGATGGCCCAGTCGATCAGCGTATGGGTTTGATTGAAGAGTAGATTGGAACTTACGAACGTGCCCGTATTCGGGGCCACGTTTCGCGTATGTAAGCCCCGTAATTCCAGGATTTCGGGTTGTCCATCCGGGTTGTCCTGCCTGGTGGGTACGCCACCCCGCATCTGTACGTACCGGAAGCCATAGTACGAGAACCGAGGTTGCCAGGTTTCGACGCCCTGTCCTTTCAGAATGTATTCGAAGTAATACGGTCCGCCCGTCGTTCGCTGGGTAATGAGGCCGTCTTTCAGTAATTCGGCCGGATAAATCCGCACCGTATCGCCTTTATTGCCCCGGACTTTCAAATAAATAATCCCGGAGAAATTTTGTCCAAAGTCGTATAACCACTCGCCCGTTTTCGTTTTCGTCAACGATTTTGCCGTGAATACGTCGGCTACTTTCAGCGGTTCCTGTAGTTGGAGGGTGAGTACGGGTGAACCCGTTACGCGTATCGGTTTCTTCCAGGACGTATCGTTGAAACCAGCACTGTCCCAACCGACTTGCTCGAGGCGGGCGTCGTAATTTTCCCCGCCGTAAATGCTGGAAAACGTAAGGGGGGATGGTGCCGTTTTCCAGGAATCATTCGTG
Organism: Siphonobacter sp. BAB-5385; assembly: GCF_002261125.1. NCBI lineage: Bacteria > Pseudomonadati > Bacteroidota > Cytophagia > Cytophagales > Cytophagaceae > Siphonobacter > Siphonobacter sp. BAB-5385. The sequence goes on from NZ_NMPS01000038.1 coordinate 108,362, forward strand.
ACAATATCTTCCGTTGAACCATCCGCGTACGCCAGTTGCAGCCGAGCGATGAGCTTGGGATACCCGAACTGTACTTTGAGTTTTCGGAAACGACTTTTCACGGGCGGCACGTAGTAAAAGCCATTGCCCAGCATAACCCCGATGACGTTTTCGCCTTTTTGCAACTGGTTGGTCACATCGAACGTCACGTACTGGGCTTCTCGGTCGTATTTGGTCCAGCCCGGATCGAGGAAGTGATCGCTTACCTTTTTCCCGTTCAGGCTCATTTCGAAGTGGCCCAGTCCACAGACGTAGGCCGTTGCTTTTCGAAGGGGTTTCCGTAGAACGAAGGCTTTCCGGAACAGCGGCAGGACGTTACTTCCCGTCACTTTATCCTTCACATCATCCCGGGGCAGCGGATTTACCAGCGAATCGGCCAGTTTCTCGTATCCGATCCACTGACTATCCTTCCAGTCAACGGGCGTGAGCAAACCCATATGCCAGGAAGCCGGGGCCGACCATTCGGACGAGTGCTGTTGGGTGTCCCACACTTTTACTTTCCAGTAATACGTTCGGGTGGCCTGCAAGGGTTTTCCCCGATAGATGATTTGAAGAGACGAATCAGACGCGATTTTTCCCGAGTCCCAGTACGTACCCTGCTGACGACTTAAGGCCTCTTCCGAATCGGCCACCAGAATCTGATACGCTCCCTGCCGGACATTCCGGGTATCGGCTGACAATTGCCAGCTCAGGGCCGGATGTTTGCTTTGAACGCCCAGGGGTTCCGTTCGGTACTCGCACCGCAGGTTCACCACCCGCAAGGATTGAGCAGAAAGCTCGAAAAATGCCCCACTTAGGATACTGAATAAAACTAGAAAAAACCGTCGATAACCAATCATGTCAACAACCAATACCGATGAACAAACAACCAAATTCTACAGCGAGTAACTCACCCGATAACTTTTCCCTTTTTCAATCGTCATTTCGTAGGAACCAGCCCCGGTTAAACGGATTTCGCCCTGCTTGCTGGTGGGTTTCTTTTTGCTTTTGAAGCGAAGCGTACCCGTTCCGGCGGCACCCGTCACCTTGATTTCTTTGCCACTACAATACACCTCTACTTCCCCCTGCGGCGTCGGCACTTTTCCTTCGATCCACTGCAGGCCACCCAGATTCGGCTCAATCAGATAGGTCTGATACGCCGGGGCGGTCGGTTTTACGCCCAGATAATACTTGCCCAGCAGGTACAACGGGCTGGCTCCCCAGGCGTGACACAGGCTCTTGCCAAACTCGCGACCGTACATGGCATAATGTTCGGCTCCTTTTTTGTCCGGATTGTATTCTTCCCAGAAAGAGGTCGCTCCGAGTTTGAGCATTCCGCCCCAGTAATCTTTCATTTCTTTGGTTACGTACGGTTGCTCGCCCAGGGCACACAGGGCTTCCAGCTCGTAAAAACGCATGTACGGCGTTGTAATTTTCGGCACCTGATTGTTCAGTAACACGTGTTGCTTGACTTCCTGTTTCTGGGCGGGGTTGAGGTAATCGAAAAAGACGGCGAACATATTCGCGTACCGGGTCACGTGCGGAGTTGAAACGCCGTCTACCCGGCTGTGTACCAGAGCGTGTTTTTCGGAATTCCAGTAGTATTGAAAGAGCTTGCCTTTTACTTCTTTGGCCAGTTGAGCATACTGACTGGCGTCCTCAGCATGGTTCACGATTCCGGCACACAAGGCCATCGTTTCCAGACTTCGGGCGAAGAGTAGTTGCTCGAAACTCACCTCTCCTTTTTGCTCAGTCCCTCCGCCCAGTCGATAAAAACCCAGTCGCCGGACAAGCCTTCCAGCAACCCGTTTTTATTCCGCCGGGTCAGACAGTAATCCATCAGACTTTTCATCCGGGGATAAAACTGCTGGATGAAGGTTTTGTCGCCCGTAAACTGGTGGTAATCGTAAATGCTGATGAACCAGTAAAAGGTGTAGTCCATGATGGTATTGATGTGGCTCGTTACGGGGTCTTTGCCGCGTAAGGCCAGCATGGTACGAGCCACGGACGGCGAATCGAAGAAGGAATAATAATTCATCAGGTAACTCTGGGAGGCGTCGCCCGACCAGATCCAGCGGTCACGTTTGATGCCGTCGATGAAAAATTCCCGGGTATTCAGATGAAGCGTATAGAGAGCAACGTCGTAAATTTTATTGATTTCTTCGTCGGAACAACGGAAGCCGCCCCGCTCCGTAACGGGCAGGAATTCGTAAAGCATGGAAACGCCGTCGATGGCCACACTGCCGTCAAACTGCACGTTGACGTACCGAAAGGCTTTGGTCAGTTCCATCACCGAGTCGCGTTTGGCGGATTGGTTGATTTCCAGAAAATCCGTGGTTTCGCAGGTCTCCGTTGCCAGAGCTTCTTCCTTCGATTCGCCGTAATAAATCCGGACGTTTCCCTGACCCGTCAGCCCTTTCAGCTTCAGGAAACCAAAGGTTTCTTTCCCAAAATCCAGTAAAAATGACTTCGCCTGCTTATCGACCGTCACGGGGTTTTCTTCTTTCGTATTCAGTTTGAATTGCGAAGGCGGTACAAGCGGATCGTTGAAGTTCCAGGAACCCGCCTGTAACCAGGTCGTTCCCGACTGGTCGGAGGCTTTTCCCGTTTCATCAATCCATTCTTTATCCTCGAATGTCACCAGCCAGGAAGCGTCGGACTGGATGGTTTTTCCACGAACGAAAACAGCCGGAACGTGGGCCTGATTGAAGACTTTGAGGTTGATTTTATGCTTTCCGGCGGGTACCGTAATGCGTTTGGGATAGCCCGTGAGAATCTTGCCGTCGAGCTTGACATTATACCGGCCTTCCACAAAAAGCTCCACTTCTTCCGGTTGACTCAGGGTAAATTCCTTGTGGAAATCCATGAGGTTGTAATGACTATCTAGCTTCCAGAACGGCGGCATAAAAGTCGTGCGTTCCGTACGTCGATTCTGCATCTGGTTCCCCAGCCAGATTTCGTAATCGCCGGGATACCAGATCCAGGTCGCCTGAGCGAATACCGAAACGTTCATCAGGAGCAGGCTTAGGAGGAAGAGGTTCTTTTTCATTTGAATCAAAAATGTTAATCCGTCAGTACTACAGACTCTTGCACTAGTTTACTTTAACCCAGCTTCTGTTGCTATCGAAACAGCAGATACAGCGTCAGCATCGTAATCATCAGAGCAATCCAGGCCGCCCAGACTTTGGGCGTGGGTTTGACTACCACCTGTGTGGTATTGACCTGATAAACCGTCGGGTTTCGATCCAGTACGGAAATCAGCATCGCCAGCACCAGCAGGCTTACGAAAATCAGAAACGAAAGCAACAGGTAATGCGGCCAGAAATCGTAGCGGTCGGGCGGTAATACCCACAGATACACAATGCCGACGCCGAGGCTGAATACCGAACCAGCCGATAAAACGGTGTTGACGGCCAGTCGCGTGGTTCGCTTCCAGAATACCGTCAGCAGAAAGACGACGGCCAGGGGCGGAGCAATGAAACCCAGTACGGATTGAAACACGTCGAACAGGTTCAGTCCTTTGATACTGTCAATGGCCAGGGCCATGCCTACGGCAAACAGGCAGCCCGCAATCACCGTCAGACGGCCTACCCGAATCAGGTCTTTGTTGGTAGCCGAAGGGTTGATTTTTCGGGCGTACACATCCATCGTGAACACCGTACTCAGCGAATTCAGCGACGAGCCAATCGTACCGACCAGGACAGCAATCAGCACTACAATGACCAGTCCGTTCAATCCGGGCGGGAAGAGGTTGGTCACCATCGTCATGTACGCCTCGGCCGGATCCTTGAGGTTCGGGAACAGAATGTAACAGAGAATGCCGGGCAGAATAAACAGCGGCAACGAAAGGATTTTCAGCCAGCCGATGAAGTTGACGCCCAGTTGTCCCTGCTCCAGATTGCGGGCTCCCAGTACCGACTGGACCATCGCCTGATCGGTACAGAAGAAGGCAATGGCCGCTACCGGATAACCCAGCAGGATGGCATACCAGGGATATTTCGGATCGTCGGCGGGATGAATCAGGCTCCAGTAATCGGCGGGGGCTTGGGCATAAACGGCTTCCAGTCCGCCGACTTTCTGAATTCCCAATAGGGTCAATGTCAGCGATACGCCGATCAGCAACAGCATCTGAAAAACGTTGACGCGAGCAATGGCTTTTAGCCCGCCCGTATACGCAAACAGTCCGGCAAAAGCGACCAGTACTACCACCGACGGCCCCATGGGTAAGCCCAGAATCTGTCGTACCAGAAACCCGCCGGCGAACAGGCCGAGGGAAAGCCAGGAAATCAGAATCTTGATGAGGGCATACCAGGCCAGGATGGTTTGCGTGGATTCGCCGTATCGCTGACCCATGAATTCGGGCATGGTACTGACGTTGGCGGCTAGGTATTTCGGAGCGAAAACAATCGCCAGCAGAAAGAGAAAAACGAAGGCATACCAGTCAAAATTAATGGCGACGATCCCCGTGCTATACCCGATACTCGCGAAGGCCAGCAGCATCGACGGCCCGACATTGGTCCCCCACATGTTGAAGCCAATACTCGCCCAGCCCAGCGATTTGTTCGCCAGAAAAAGCGTTTCTTCATCCGCCGATTTTTTGCTTACGCTGGATCTAAAACCGATGAAAGCTAAAATCAGGACGTAAGCCGCCACAATCCCGTAGTCCAGCAGCGTTAAGCGGTCAATGATGTTGTTCATACAAAGATTAACTTCCCGGAAAATGATCGTTTTTCGGGAAATCGGGAATGAAGGTTAAAGTCCGTGCTCACGCAGCAAATCCGCCACTTTTACGGGTTTTCCCGTTTGCAGGGACTGGTCCATTGCCTGTAGCAAGGCCACGGTTCCGATGCCTTCTTTTACATCGGGATAGGCCGTTTGTCCGCTTTCCAGGCAGTCGGCGAAGTATTCGAGGTAGTTCTGGTATTCGCCCGCGTGATGACTTTTTCCCTCAAACCGGAAGTAGTGCTTGAGTTTGTGCTCCCAGGTCAGGATGCGTTCTTCGCCGGTTTTGTCGGTGATGGCGTACCGCAAATCCATGTAATCCCCCTGACTACAGCCTTCCGTACCCCGCAGGATGCAGCTCATTTCGCTATCGCGGGTGACGGGCTGTACGGGTCCGGTATAGGCTCCACTAACTCGGGCGATGCGTCCGTCCGTAGCCCTGAAAATGAAGTGCATGGTATCGGCGTTTTTGAGGCCGCCTTTTTTCCCATTTGAACTAAGCATTCCATAACCCATCACCTCTTCGATGTTGGGCAGGTACCAGCGAATGAAATCGACGGGGTGACTCAGACCACCGTACAGCCACTTGAAGGCGTTTTCGAGCGACCAGCCTTTGTCTAAGAACCAGCGGTGGTCGGCATGGTAATAACTTTCGATGGTGATCAGCTCGCCAATGAGTCCGGCTTCGTAGTCGGCCCGCTGTTTTTTCATTGGCTCGAAGAAGCGGGAACTTTGGCCAACGAAGACGTTCTTACCCGTCTGCTCGCTCAGTTCGATGAGTTCTTTGGCTTTGGACAGATCGTCAATGAAGGGCTTGGTACAGATGACGTGCTTGCCGTGCAGCAAGGCCTGTTTGGTATGCTCGGCGTGAAATTTATCGGGGGTATAAATGGCGATGGCATCGATGGTCGGATCATCGAGCAAGTCCTGATACTGCGTGGTATAGGAGTAAAAATCAAATTCCTTGGATCGTTGCAGACAGAGTTCGAGCTTCTGATCACAGACTTTGACGAGTTCGATTTTTGTACTCTGCAACGCTGCCGACATGGTGCTACGGCCCTCGCCCAATCCTAAAATTCCTAGCTTCAACATGGATGTATTTTTAGATCTTTTTTTATTGTTCTGGATTGCCTGGACCCAATTCAAAAGCTTTGCCCTTTTAGAGCTTCGTTATTCACCTAAACGGGGTTTGGTTCTCCTTACTAGCTGGCTAGTAGCCCGTGAGCCTTCCAGGCTGGACCTCTACGTAACTGCCTAGCTTAGCTCCAGGCCACCGCATTG
>NZ_NMPS01000039.1:0-28115 GCF_002261125.1 Siphonobacter sp. BAB-5385
TTGATAGTTGATAGTTGATAGTTTTACAAATTAACTTTCTCTTTTTCAATTGATTATTGACGTTAGACCGGTACCCTGGAAGGCGTCCATGGGTGGCACCTACGGCTATGTACATTGAACGCTTCGGAGTTGGTAGCTTTGACCCCAAAGGGGTTCACTGTACATAGCCCCGTATGCAATGCGGGGACATACCAGCATGATAGGTACAAGTCAAGAAGCTTGTAACGATAAAGGCAGGTAAAAACCTGCCTTTATCGTTTTCCTAATTATGATCAAAGGCTGGTTAGAGACGGCCTGGTTATCGGTTACTTAATCACCCCCAGCTCTTTACCAACTTTGGTAAACGCCGCAATGGCTTTTTCGAGGTGTTCGCGTTCGTGACCGGCGGAGATTGTACCCGGATCCGGGCTTTTCCCTGTGGTACTACGGGGTAAAAGAAGCCGATGACGTAAATACCCTCTTCCAACAGTTTTGACGCAAACTGCTGAGCCAGCGGAGCCTCGTAAAGCATGATGGGAACAATGGGATGTTCGCCGGGCAGAATGTCAAAGCCCGCTGCGGTCATGGCTTCGCGGAAGAAACGGGTATTCTCTTCCAGCTTGTCGCGTAACGTGGTTGAGGCCCGTAACAGCTCCAGCACTTTCAGGGAGGCTCCTACCACCACGGGGGCCAGCGTATTCGAGAACAAATACGGACGTGAGCGTTGACGTAACAGCTCTACAATTTCTTTGCGAGCCGCAGTAAAACCACCCGATGCACCACCCAGGGCTTTTCCGTAGGTTCCGGTGATGATGTCGATCCGGCCCAGAACATTCTTGTGCTCAGGCGTACCCCGTCCCGTTTTGCCCACAAAACCACTCGCGTGTGACTCGTCCACCATCACCATGGCTCCGTACTGATCGGCCAGATCACAAATGACGTCGAGTTGAGCAATGGTTCCGTCCATGGAAAATACTCCATCCGTAACAATCAAAATGCGACGCGATCCCGCTGCAGCTTTTAATTGTTCTTCCAGATCAGCCATGTTATTGTGCTTGTAGCGAAAGCGTTTTGCCTTGCACAAACGAATACCGTCGATAATGGACGCGTGATTCAATTCATCGGAAATGATTGCGTCCTGTTCATTCAGCAAGGGTTCGAAAACCCCACCGTTGGCATCAAATGCGGCTGCGTACAAAATGCAGTCCTCGGCTCCCACAAATTCAGCCGTAGCTTTTTCGAGTTCTTTGTGAATGTCCTGCGTACCACAGATAAACCGAACCGACGACATGCCATATCCGTGTGAATCGACGGTCTGATGAGCCGCTTCGATAACCGAGGGGTGTGAGGACAGGCCCAGGTAATTGTTCGCACAGAAATTCAGTACATTCTGTCCGTTATAAGTAGCGATCACCGCCGACTGCGGCGTTACAATGATGCGTTCATTCTTATACAAACCCGCCTCCTGAATGGAAGCCAGCTCTTGCTGAAGTTCTTCTTTAATCGTTCCGTACATAACTCGAAAAGTTTACGCCTGCGTGAGTGAAGGCTGATAATATTCAGAAAGATGATGGATCATTTCTTCCGTCATTCGGGAGAGATCAAAGGCCGGTGCCCAGCCCCAATCCTTGCGGGCAGCCTGATCATCAATCGTTTTGGGCCAGGAATCGGCAATTTGTTGCCGGAAATCCGGAACGTACTGCGTTCGAAAATTCGGGAAAAATTTCTGAATGGCCGCCGTTAGTTCAGCGGGTGTAAAACTTAGGCCCGCCAGGTTGTAGGCCGTCCGCACCTGAATCCGGCTGCTTTCGGCTTCCATCAATTCCAGCGTGGCCCGAATGGCGTCATCCATGTAGATCATGGGCAGCCGCGTATTCTCCGACAGAAAACAGGTAAAATCCTGCCCCTGTACGGCCTGATGGTAAATGGCAACGGCGTAATCGGTGGTACCGCCGCCGGGTTGCGACTGGTAACTAATCACCCCCGGATACCGCAGCGAGCGTACATCAAGACCATACTTCACGTGGTAGTAATGCATCCAGTTTTCAGCCGCTACTTTACTGATGCCATAGACCGTCGTGGGATCAAGCTGCGTTTGCTGGGGCGTATCGAATGCCGGAGCACTGGGACCAAATACAGCAATCGAACTGGGAATAAATACTTTAGAGACGTTCTGGGTACGGGCTACTTCCAGTACATTCAGAGCCGTCTGCATGTTAATCTCCCAGGTTCGAATCGGATTCGCTTCTCCATTGGCCGAAAGGATCGCCGCTAAATGATAGATCTGCGTCACCCGATATCGACGTACCAGAGCGGCCAGTTCCTCGGCTTTCGTGGCATCGAGTGATTCAAAAATTCCCGAAAATGCTTGCGGCAGCCGCAAATCAGAGGCTATGACGCGATTCAGTCCGTACTGATTTTGTAGGTGCTGGACCAAAACCGTACCGATCTGTCCACTAGCTCCGATAACAAGAATAGTATCCATAGGCCAGAAAATGATTAAGTGAAACGCCGACCATTCGAGGAACCGGTTACAGCTCAATAGCTTTTCACACTGATTCCGACACAAATCTATATTTGTAGCAATATTTATTGAAGTATTTTCGATCACAAAGAAAATATTCCTTCAAGTGTTCATTTTAAAGAAAATATTCCCTTTTATCGAAATCCATACTAGGTTTGTGGAAGAAAATTTTTCGGTTAAAAAATTGATACCCGAACACCGCTGTGGAACATCTGGATGAGCTGGATAGAACCTTGCTGCGTTTGCTACAGCAGGACGCTAAAATGACCACGAAAGAGTTGGCTGCCGAGCTAAACCTTACCATCTCACCCGTCTACGAACGCATCAAGCGACTCGAATCTCTCGGCTACATTAAACAGTACGTGGCGGTACTGGACAAAACGCTGATTGGACAACCCGTGACCGTTTTTTGTCAGGTTTCCATGCGTTATCACAATGAAGCATTTATTGAAAAGTTCGAGCAGACCATTCAGGATCTGGAGGAAGTACAGGAATGCTACCACATGGCGGGGCAGGTTGATTTCCTGTTAAAAATCAATTTAAAGTCCCTGAATGATTATCACGATTTTGTGAAGTATAAACTATCGAAGCTGGAAAATATTGGAACGCTAAACAGCACGTTTGTATTAAAAGAAATCAAACATAACATTGGGTACAGCATCTAAAATAAAGCGGCGGATTTCGTCAATCCGCCGCTTTAGCTACTATCGTAATCATTTCTTAGAGAATATTCAGTTTCTCGAGTAATTCAGGTTTATTCGCCCGGCTAATCGGGATTACTTTATCCGCAATAACTAAGTTACTTTCTTCAATATCAACGATTTTGGAAAGGTTGATAATAAAGCTCCGGTGCACGCGGAAAAAGAATTTAGGATTGAGTTTTTCCTCCAGGTTTTTCATTGTTGCGTACACAATATGAGAACCCTGATTGGTACGGATTTTAACATAATCGCCAACATTCTCAACGTACAGAATATTATCATACTCAATGCGAATATAGCGTCCTTCTGTTTTTACGTAAATTTCGTTTGGATCCGTATTTTTGGGAACCACCGGTGCCTTCACCGCTGATTTTTTATCGATAACCTTATCTACTGCCTGCATGAAGCGGGGAAGTGAAATAGGCTTTTTCAAATAGTCCGTAACCTGGTACTGAAAGGCGTCAAAGGCGTATTCGGTCTTAGATGTTGTAAGAATTACGGAGGGCATATAGGATAGCTGATCCAACAGTTCAAGCCCACTTAATCCCGGCATTTCAACATCCAGAAAAAGAACATCAACAATTTTCTCTCTTAAGAAATTTAAACCCTCCGTAGATTGATCAAATATTCCAATAATCTCTAACTCTTCTCGCTTTTCGCACAACCGTTCAAGGGAGAGACGAGCCATTAACTCATCATCTACAATAACGCATTTTAATTTCATTGGGCAGCGGTTTTAAAGGCAAGCCTGTTTACTTCCTCGGCTAATATAACAGCCATACGGCTTAATTCTGTTTGAAAAAAGTTAATTTTTTCAGGTATGCCTTCGGGGTTGTTGTCGTGAGTTAATTGAACTTCAATGGATTTTAAGTACTTCTGTAAGCCCGTGAGGCCTACCATAGCGAGGGGCGGATTAAGCTTGTGAGCCTCCCTGGCCAGTGATTCCCAATTTTGCTGCAGAACCAGCGGAGTTAAATGAGCGTATTCTGGCAGCACTTCATCCCGAAAAGTCTGGAACATTTCATACGCATACGTCCATTCTTCGCCGTATAATTCATGCAGGTATACACTATCAAGCTCCGGATGATACTGCCATTTTTGTTCTTCCATCTCCTGCGTATCTGATGGAGAAAGATACATTGAGATTTTCTCCAGAAGTTGTTTAGGTGTAAAAGGTTTAGCCAGAAAATCAGTCATGCCCACTTTCAGGGCCTGTTCCTTTTGTTCCTGCATGGCAGAGGCTGTCAGGGCGACAATCGGTATATTCTGATTAATATTTTGAGTAGATCTAATCATAAGGGTAGTTTCATAGCCATCTAGAAATGGCATTTGAATGTCCATTAGGATTAAATCAAAATTTTCATGCTCAATGATTCGAATGGCTTCCTGCCCATCCGTGACAATTTTGTAGGGTAGATTCCATTTGTCGAGCAGCCCCCCTACGTACTTGCGGTTCATGAGGTTATCTTCCACAACTAGAATCCGCTGAGTAGTATTTACTATAGGTATCTGATGCTCTGATTTAACAAAGTTAATTTTCTTAAACGGTAATTGAAAAATAAATCGCGTTCCTTCTCCTTTTTTCGTATATACCGTAATACTCCCTCCGAGCAGGTCGATCAGGTGTTTGACAAGAGCTAAACCGAGGCCTGCCCCTTGATACTTATAGCCCGTTTCGTTGGGTAATTGTTTAAACTTTTCGAAAATTACTTCAAGTTTATCGTCATCAATTCCAACACCCGTATCCCGAATTTCAAATTGAATAGTGATCGTTTCGTTCGTACTTTGGACTTGTTTCGCTTTCAGATTAATCTTGCCCCGCTCCGTAAACTTGTACGCATTATTGAGCAGCTTTGATACAATTTGGTAAATCAGTCGTTCACTTCCGTAGACCTGTGTAGCTAAATTTGGATCAATGTCCAGGGCAATCTCTACGTCCTTTTTGTTGTTTTGTAATTCATAAATTCGGTGCAGAGCCATCAATAGACCCCGGATGTCAAATTCTTTCAACTGAAGGGGTAATGTGCCGTTCTCAAGAGCGGATATATCCAGAATATCTGTCAGTAAATTTTGTAATATTCGGGACGAAGATTGAAGTATTTCCAAATATTCTTTTTGCTCCGCATTGACCTGCGTGTCGTAAAGCAGGTGCGTCATTCCGATGATGGCATTCAGTGGCGTGCGAATTTCATGGCTCATATTCGCGAGAAACTGCTTCTCTGCGAGTTGAGCATCTTCGGCAGCTTTTTTGGCCAGAGCCAGGTCATCAATCAGTTTTCTACGTTCTGTATTGTCGTAATGAATGCCTACGGAGCCTATTACTTTTCCTGCGGCATCATACACGGGAGCTCCGTTTACGATTACCCAAATAATACGCCCATCCTTACAACGCAGAGGTATTTCGTAGCTACTGGTTTTCCCTTCAAAGCGGGTTTTACTTTGTTCGTTAATAAAATCCGTATACGCTTCCAGCAATAACAATTCAGACGCAGGTTTTCCCACCAATTCTTCGCTGGTATAACCTACCATCCGGCAAAAACGATCATGGGCTCTAACGATTCGTTCTTCCGTATCTACCTCCAGTATTCCAAGGTCCATTTTTTCAATAATAGACCAATAATTTTCCTGAATCTGCTTAAAGTTTTGCGGAGAAAGATAATTCTTATTACTGATCTGAAATTTCCATACATGCCAGGTTGCACTCCCTTCAGGGACCAGCGGTATAAAATCAATTACAATTACTTTATCTTCCGTAATGGGGAGTGTAAAATGCTCAACAATCTGATGTCTGGGAACAAATTCGCGAAGCTGGTCTACTGCTGTTTTATCAACGTTAAAACGACTGAGGTACGTTTCAAAAATCTCATCAATTGTTTTCCCAATTAATTCATTTGCGGCCACTTTTATCTCAAAAATGTCGCAATAACTTTGATTGATGTAAACAACTTTTCGCTCTTCATTTTCAATCAGCAGCCCGTAAGGAAGCTGGTCGCTTCTGGTCCACAACGCGGATTGTTCAGTCATGGGCTGTTGACTGGCTGTATCCTCAACCAGTGGGCGTATAACCACAGGACTCGATTTTTCGGCTTTCAAGCTGCCGGTTTCCATTGATTTTCCAGGTTGATTAACTTCTTCCATCATCTGACTAATGAACAGTTTAGTAATTGTTGATGGAGTTAATCCCTCCTTCTTTGTATGGCCGATCATTTTTCATAGTAGGTGGTGTGGTACATTCTTTACAATTCGTTATTTCCAGCATAAGTACTATTCTATTTAACACAGCACGCAGACAAACATTCTGTAACTGCTTGCAACTGCGGTAGAATAAGTTTAAACTCGTAACGAACGGCATCAGTAACGGTAAATGTAGATAAAATTACTCAAAAATATTAAACAATTTCAAGTAATTAACTTAATAGCGGCTTTAGAAATTCAATAACGCAGGACTTCTTAACAACCCTCTTTAGTACTTTTATTAAGGATTTGCACAAATGATCATACGTTTAACAATAATACTAAAACTGGAATAATTCAGTAATTATTTTAGATGAAAGGAATAAATGATCGTTTTAATGAATTAGTCTGCTTTTCTGTATATAAAAGTCTGTTTTCTGCTGAAAAAACCCTGAAATACGCAGTTGATCGAAAAGACTTCATTTGCTCGTCATTAGTGCCTGATATTTGTATCAAAAAAAGCACCCCAAAACAGCGTACAGGGAAAGCGTTTAGTAGTGAAGTAATTAACCCCATTGTTTACCCACACCTGATCAGTTGTTATTCATTTCCCCCAGATACGTAGGTGTTTATTCAGCGGACGGGCGATCACCATACAGAGAATAGATCACTTACCAGAGAAGGTAGCCATGAGCTACCTTTTTTGTTTTACCTTCCCTGAAAGTTTGGCTTTCGCTTTTGCCGGAAAGCACGCAAGCCTTCCGCTACATCCTGCGTTTTTCCGAGTAATTCCTGACATTCCGCTTCCCGATCCAGCATGGTTTCCAGCGTTGCGGTAGCAGACTCATTCAGGAGCTGTTTCAAATAACCGATGGCCAGCGTCGGAGCCTGCGTGTAGTACTCCGTCCAGCGGCTTACGGCCTCATCAAGCTGTTCCCCGGGTACTACGTCATTGACCAGGCCCCAGGCATGGCATTCCGCTGCCGGTAGCGTTTTCCCCGTGCTCGCCCACTCAAATGCCCGCTGAAGGCCCACCAGCCGGGGTAGAAAAAAAGTAGTACCTGCATCGGGAATCAGGCCGATGTGAACAAAAAGCTGGGCCATGCTGGCATGACCAGCCGCTATTCGCAGGTCGCAGGCCAGAGCCAGGGCAGCTCCCGCTCCGGCTGCTACCCCATTCAGGCGGGCAATGATGGGTTTGGGTAGCCTCCGCATGGTTTGGATGAGTGGTAAGTAGTGTTCCCGTAAGACCTGACCCATCCCCTCAGACTCCCCGATTCCGAGCTTTAAATCGGCCCCGGAACAAAAAGCTTTATCACCCGATCCCGTCAACACGATTACGCGTATACGCTCTTCAGAATCAGCTTGTTTGAAAGCCTGATTCAGTTCTCCCAATAGCTCCGGACTCAGGGCATGGTATACCTCAGGCCGGTGCATCGTCAGGTAGGCTACCTGATCTCGTACTTCATACAACAAAGTTTTCATGACCTTTTCAGTGATTGGTGGGCGTGCTGGTAAGCCGTAACGGCTGAACTCTTCTCAAGTATAGGATTTTATAGCGATTGCACCCAATCCTGAAAAAATATTATTTATTCTACTTTTCATTTAATCCTTACGTCACCGCTGTATATTGCCTATTTCGTAACTAGCACGGCCATGGTCTCTTATTTTCTTCAACATATTAAATACGAAAAGCGACTGAGCGAACATACGCTGACGGCGTACCGATCAGATATGGAACAACTGTCGCAGTATCTCCTGGAGAGTTACGAACTGGATGCTCCCGAAAAGGCAGACTTTCAAATGCTCCGTTCGTGGGTAGCGAGCCTGGCAGAAAAGAAACTGGATAACCGCTCGATTAACCGTAAAATCGCTACGTTACGGACTTTCTACGGATTTCTACTCCGGAAACGCGTCATTACCAATGACCCGATGCTGTCAATTAAGGCATTGAAAACGGACCGTACGCTGCCCACGTTCGTTCGGGAACAGGAAATGACGACCCTGCTCGATGATATTACCTTCACCGACGATTTCACCGGCGTACGCGATAAACTGGTACTGGAACTACTCTACGGAACGGGCATGCGTTTAACCGAGTTGATTACACTCAAGGATGCCGACCTGGATGGGTATGAGCGTACCCTAACCGTTCTGGGTAAACGTAACAAGTACCGGATCCTGCCGCTGTCCGCTTCGCTGTATAAACTGATTCGCCAGTACCAGAACTTCAAGCAGGAAACCTTCAACGGCTCCTGTGAGGATGTACTGATTGTTTCTGACCTGGGAAATAAAGCCTATCCGGTTATGATTCAGCGGATTGTCAAGCGATACCTCACGCTGGTTTCTTCCCTGGAAAAACGTAGTCCGCACGTCTTACGCCACAGCTTTGCCACGCACCTGCTGAACCGGGGAGCCGACCTCAACGCAATCAAAGATTTACTGGGTCATAGTTCACTGGCTGCCACGCAGGTCTATACGCACAATTCCATTGAAAAACTCAAAGAGGCTTACCAGCAGGCTCACCCCAAGGCCTAGCCGATGATTCTTTCCGGGCGAAACAGGGTTAAGCTCCGTTTCGCCCGTCTCTTTCCTAACTAAACCTATCTTGTTCTTTATGCGAGTAACCCTGCTTTGCATCGGCCTGCTTACGGCCGGCTTTTTCGACGCATCCGCTGATCGAGTTCCTAAAAAGGATGATGTTTTTTCCAGTAAGTACATCAAGGAAACAATGGTGAAAGTGACCGACTGGCAGTTGAGTCACCCCAAACACAGCCCAACCGACTGGACCAACGGAGCCTTCTACTCCGGCGTTTTCGCGGCGTACGAAACCACGAAATCTTCCCGTATTTTAGATTCTTTAATGGCTATGGGTGAACGAAACCGCTGGCTACCGGGACCGCGTTACGACCATGCCGATGACATTGCGATTTGCCAGACCTACATTGATCTGTACCGGATCAAGAAAGATCGGCGGATGATTCAGGCGACGATTGATTCCGTACAGAAAGTTCGTCGTGTACCGGGCCGGGAGATTAAAAATCACGGGATTACCTGGTGGTGGTGCGATGCCCTGTTCATGGCTCCTCCCGTACTGGTCAAACTCAGTCAGACGCTCAAGGATCCTTCGTATCTGACGCAGAACGATACCCTTTTCAAGCAGACGTACGATCTATTATACAATTCCGAAGAACGCCTTTACGCCCGTGACGCTTCTTACCTTGTCAACAGCCAGGGTGAAGGGAAACGCGAAGCGAATGGTAAAAAGGTGTTCTGGTCACGGGGGAATGGCTGGGTCATGGGCGGTCTGGTGAAGGTGCTACAGGAATTACCGAAAAACCATCCGACCCGTGAATTCTATCTGACGCAGTACAAACAAATGAGCGACCGCCTGGCCTCCCTGCAACAGGCGGACGGCTTATGGCGTTCGAGCCTCCTCGATCCGGACTCTTTTCCGGGCGGTGAAGGCAGCGGTACGGGTTTCGATTGTTACGCCCTGGCCTGGGGTGTTAATCAGGGCATTCTCGACAAGGCCAAATTCAAACCCGTCGTACAGAAAGCCTGGCAGGGACTTAATACTCTGCTAACGCCGGAAGGCAAAGTGGGTTGGGTACAGCCCATCGGAGCCGATCCCCGCCGTAACTTCAGTGCCGAAAGCTGGGAAGTATACGGAGCCGGAGCCTATCTGTTAGCCGGGTCGGAAGTCATCAAGATGAAATGGTAAGGGTATAAAATGATACTTAACTAAAGAAGCTCGGGTCTAAGACCTGAGCTTCTCCGATTATGGGGTATCTGGTTTCAATTCAACTGGTTTTTCAGGTGGCGACCTTCCGCATACTCCTGTAAATTCTGGATGGTTACACTGGCGATTTGTTGCAAAGCTTCCTGCGTCAGAAAGGCTTGGTGAGCGGTGATGAGTACGTTGGGAAAACTCATGAGTCGGCCAATTAAATCGTCCTGAATGATTTGCTCCGACCAGTCCCGGAAAAACAGATGTTCTTCCTGTTCGTACACATCGATGCCCAGATACCCAATCTTTCCGTTCTTGAGTCCTTCAATAACGTCTTTGGTATGAATGAGTCCGCCCCGACTGGTATTGATGAGCATGACGCCTTCCTTCATGGCGGCAATGGTTTCTTCGCGAATGAGGTACTTCGTAGCTTCGGTCAGTGGGCAATGCAGGGAAATAACATCCGACTGGCCCAGTAATTCTTCCATTTTCACGTATTCCGCCAGCGGCAAATCCGGATTTTCGACCACATCGTACGCCAGCACCCGACAACCCAGGGCCTGCATGGTGCGGGCAAAGGCGGCACCAATCAGTCCGGTACCAATCACGCCGACGGTTTTTCCATGGAGGTTAAAGCCCATCAGCCGTTCCAGCGAGAAATTCCCTTCCCGAACCCGGTTATAAGCTTTATGTGTTTTTCGGTTCAACGCCAGAATCAGGGCCAGTGCGTGTTCGGCTACGGCCTCGGGCGAGTAGGCCGGAACCCGTACCACTTTCACGCCCCGATTGCGGGCAGCGTCCAGATCCACGTTGTTGAAGCCCGCACAGCGTAAGGCGATGATTTTCAATCCCCCATCGGCCAATTGATTAATAATGGAAGCCGTCAGATGATCGTTGACGAATACACAAATGGCTTCGAAGCCTTCCGCCAGTTTCAGCGTATGCTCCTGAAGCGGCACTTCAAAATACGTCAGGTCAAACGTCGAGCGATAGCGGTCGAAGGACTCTTTATCGTAGGCTTTGGTACTGAAAAAGGCAATATTCATGCGTAGTTTCAATGAAAAGGTTGATCGGGTAATCGTCCAAACCGATACCCGCGTTTCCGCAAAGTTGGCAGAATGGTCGAATCCAGCAAATGATAAAACTTATCCGTACGCCTGGGGTCCGTACCGGGGTGAATCAACAGAAAGGCTCCCTTTAGCGAATGTTGGTCATCGTAGCGAAAAAGCCGGGCCAAAAGCGTATCACTGGAACGGTAATTAGGCAAGCCGGGCCAGGTATAATCGGCGTTGGTACCCGTGCCGGGCGTAAAATTGATGACCTGCAAGCCTTGTTCCTTACCCCACGCCACGATCTTCTGATTGTACCATTCGTACGGCGGCAAAAACCACGGAGCCTTCCGTATACCGAATGCCGCCAGTGCCTGATAGCTGGCCCGTAAATCGGTGTTAAACGCTTCCTGGGATACGAGCAGGGAGTCGCGATGGGTCCAGTCGCAGTAGAGCAGATGCTGGTCGGAATGGCTGCCAATGTAGTGTCCGTCCCGTTTTAAATCCTTGATTAGTTTGCGGAACTCCGGATTTCGCAGGAAAGCACCCGTCAGGAAAAAATGGCCGGGAATCCGGTTTTTCTTCAATACCCTGCGAATGTACTCCGCTCCTTCGGCCCGGTCGTGGGCGGAAAACAACAGGTAAATAACCTTCTCCTGGGGCCGATACCGGATGATGGCTCCCTCGCTATCGGTTATCGGGACTTTTTTTTTGAAGCACCCTCCGCCTGTAAGGCCGACAGATAATAACTCAGGCTGGCGGTACCATCCATCGTAGGTTCATTGGTTGAATAATCCCCGAAATCATCGTGGTACACAACCGTTCCCGACTGAAATTCAGCAAACTCGTCAGCTTCGTTGAGTTTAATACCGATGAGCTTATTCCAGATACTCCCGTAAATGGGCCCGTCCACCAATCCTCCCGAAATTTTGTAGGGGCCCAGTCGCGTAAACGACGAGTGAGGATCTTTCGGAGCCGTACCCGATTCAGGCAGGTCGCAGATCATGCTCGTCCCCCAGGGATTACAGCCAAACAGCCAGTCGCGGAGGGCGGCTTCCAGTTCATCATACTGCGAATCTTTGGTCAGTTCGCGGTACAAACGAAGTTGCGTCAGTATACCGACGGTCAGATTATTGGAACACCAGATGAAGGGTACGCCATTGAGAAAGGCATTTTTCTGCCCCCGCTGGCGTACCTTCTCAATCCCTTCTTTCATGAATTTACGATAAGTACCCTGCTCCGCTCCGTTGTACTCTGCTCCGAAGTAATGGCCCAGATTGACAAACGGGTACCACTGGTAATGCCGGGCCGTATCGGCTCCCATCCAGGGAGTCACGGGTTCGGATTGGGCAAAGTTGAAGGCTTCCTGATGATACGTCTCGGATTTTTCCACTTGAGCCAGCGTTGCGGCGGCCAGTTCCATATCATCCACGTAATTGTCTTCTTCGTAGAAATAAGGAGCCCGACCGGGGGCCGTCTGGGTAGTACCCGGAAACTGCTTTCCAAATGCGTAGGCTTGCCGGGCTTTTCCGATCAGTTGTTTGGCGTAGACCGGATTAAATTTTTGCAGGACGATACTGCCCAGAGCGAAAGCGGAAGCAAATTTCCCGGCGGAAGAAGCGACCCCCTGCGTTCGGTTCTTGTACTTAAACGCTCCCTGTGGTTTTCCGGTAATAAAATACACGGGTCGGGCCAAGCCCTGATTAGCTGCGTAGCGAACCGAGTCATGGTTCGGCAGCCGAAAGCCCTGATGATCCCGGTCATCGGCAATCTGGTTGTAGTATTCGCCCGGAGCGGGGTTCATTTTCAGGAGCCAGTCAAGCCCCCATTTGGCTTCGTCCACGACATCGGGAATACCGTTGGCTCCGGGATTACCCCAGGCGTCGTGCGTATCGCCAAAACTTTTCGGGTTTTTGTAATAGGCAAACAACAGTTGAAACGTAGCATTGGCCGAAGTTGGCAGGTACTGTAAATAATCCGAAGCATCGTGCCAGCCCCCCGAGACGTTCAGATGGGTAGAATCTTTCTTGGGATCCGGGTGATAGACGATAAATCCATCCGAACGGTGACAGGTATCTTTTAGAAAAGGGTTGTAATTACTGCGTTGCTGCCGCATGTACTGCAACGTAAAATCCGCCGTTCCGTCGTATACGGCATTGTCAATACGAAACTCCGGCGATTGTACCCCAGCGGCTTTAAGGTAATACCGACCGGGTTTTTGAATCGTTGAAAAATTGAGCCGATAGGTAGCAGCGAAAGCTCCATAACTGCCGTACCCTTTCAAGGTACGCAGACGGCCCGTTCGTTGCTGCGTGCGAGCATCGTAGATTTCAAACTCGGTACAGGAAAGGGGGGTTTTACTAACCAATACCGCCACTTTCACCGAGGATTCCAGGTAGCCTAACTGATTGATTCGAATCCAGGCTTTAGGTTGACTGTAGACGGTACAGGAAAGAAAAACAAAAAAGAGCGGGATAAATCGGTTCATAGGAGGTCGTACAAAAGCCCCAAGTTAAAAAGAGCCAATAGTATCCCCAAACAAAAAAGAGCGGGACACGTATGCCTCGCTCCTTCCAGTCCAATTTTTTCGATTACTTCACCGGCACAGGAAACTTATCAAAAAGCTTTCCTACGGCCTTATCGATTTGCTCAGGCTGACGACTGCGTTTGTTTAGTACGGTCGAGCCAACCGCATCCCAGACCATCTTATTCTGCTGGGCATCTACGAGTTCCACGGATAGTGTTCCTTCTTTATATTGACCGACGGGTACGGTTTCACTTTTCCAGGAATAACGCCGCTGACCGATGTATCGCGGAGCTTCCCGTATGTCGGTCTGGCGGGTCTGCGTTTTCTCCTGAATCACCAGTCCAATGTTGATCAGCAGGTCTGGTTTACCATACGTCTGATACCCGCGGGCGTTCATTTCCCGGGCAACGGCCTGTTTAATTTCATTCATGGCGGTATTCGTGACCGAATCCCGTTCGGCTCCCTGTAACTCCACATCCATGAAATTATAGGTTTTGTAGCTTTTCAAATCCGCCTGATCGTCGGTACGGCTCTTCACGTTCGAGTATGAACATGCCGTCATAACCGCTCCCAGGGCTAAAGTGGCAAATATTTTCATGGCTGGTGCTCTTTCTTTGTTTAAAGACAACACTAAAAAAACCTGTACTCATCCGCTTTACACCGACTTGAGCTAGTACACTCAAACAATGATTCTGAATCCTTAAAAAACTGAGGTTGTTTTTTCCCATACCTTCATTTACGGTACTCCGCGTCACTAGTAATCAGCGAGCATCGGTCTGGCTGGAATGATTTTCTTTTTACCCCGGTACATATTTCACCAAATGCATCGCTATGAACACAACGGAACAAACGGCTCTGATCACCGGAGCCTCCAGTGGAATCGGTTACGAACTCGCCAAAGTCTTCGCCCAAAACGGTTATAATCTGGTACTGGTGGCTCGTAATACGGATCGTCTCAACGAAATCGCCAATGAATTACGCGACCAGCACGGACTGGAAACGGTGATTGTTATCGGAAAAGATCTGACACAGCCGAATGCTCCCCAGGAAGTATACGATGAAGTCAAAGGCTTTGGTGTAGACATTAATATCCTCGTCAATGACGCAGGTATGGGTGAATACGGCCTTTTTGCTACCGAAACGGATCTGGACAAAGAACTGTCCATCATCAAACTTAACGTGGTGGCTCTGGTGCACCTGAGCAAGCTGTTCCTGAGAGATATGGTACGCGTGAACGAGGGTAAAATCCTGAACCTTGCCTCCGTGGTATCGCTCATGCCTAATCCGTACATGGCCGTTTACGGGGCCACGAAAGCCTTTGTCCTTTCCTTCACCGAAGCTTTACGCAATGAATTAAAAGACACGAGCATTACCGTGACTGCGTTGCTGCCCGGTGCTACCAATACTGATTTCTTTAATAAAGCCGGAGCTGAAGGTACGCGGCTCATCAACAGGCTCAGACCGCCGATCCGGCGAAAGTAGCCGCCGATGGGTACGCCGCTCTAATGAAAGGCAACGATAAAGTAGTCTCCGGCCTGATGAATAAAACGCAGGCGTTGTTATCTAATGTTCTTCCCGATCAGCTGACGTCTCAGACTATGCGAAAACTGATGGAACGTCCTGACGAGTCAGAAGAATCCAAAACACCTTCGACGGCATCCACGCTGATCTCACTGGCCGTGATTGCCGGTGGTCTGTACTGGGCGTATACCAAATACGGCTTGCCTGGCGTACTGAAGAAAGTGAATATCGAATAATGGGAGTGAATTCCTCTAGTATGAAGCAGGCAGCCCAGGTTGGGCTGCCTTTTTTGCGTATTTTCAAGCCATTCTGACGTAGATTCAGTTTGAACGGTACGGTTTTTAAGTCAAAAAGACATACGTTCGCCCTTGGTAAGTATTTTTTTGATTCGTAATAAACCTATTGAAGATACAGCCATGAATTTCAATCAGTATACCATTAAAGCTCAGGAGGTTGTCCAGCAGGCGGTGCAGATTGCCCAGGGTAATCAGCAGCAAGTGGTGGAAACGGGCCACGTACTCAAGGCCCTCCTGGAAGAAGACCCCAACACGATGGGTTTTCTAACGAAAAAATTAGCAGTTAATACGGCTACCTTAAACAGTCGTCTGGAAAATATTCTGGCCAGCTACCCCAAAGTTTCGGGTGGGCAGCCGTACCTGGGGAACGATCTGCAAACGGCCTTTAATAAGGCTCAGTCGTACCTGAAAGAGTTTGATGATGAATACGTTAGCATTGAGTTGATTCTACTTGGACTGGCTACGGGTAAGGACGCCGTCGCTACGCTGCTGAAAGAAAGCGGTTTCCAGGAGAAAGAATTAATCGCTGCTGTGAAAGAACTCAGAGGAAAAAATAATCCCGTGAAAGACCAAAACGCTGAAGCGAAGTATCGTTCGCTGGAACGCTACTCCAAAAACCTGAACGAACTGGCCCGGCAGGGCAAAATTGACCCGGTGATTGGCCGGGACGAAGAGATTCGCCGGGTCCTGCAAATCCTTTCGCGTCGTACCAAAAACAACCCGATTTTGCTGGGTGAACCGGGGGTCGGTAAGACGGCCATCGTGGAAGGGCTCGCCCAACGGATTGTACAGGGCGACGTTCCCGAAAACCTGAAAGATAAAATCATTGTCTCCCTGGACATGGGTCTGCTCATTGCCGGAGCCAAGTACAAGGGCGAATTTGAAGAACGGCTCAAATCGGTGATCAAAGAGGTGACGGATTCCAATGGTGAACTGATTCTGTTCATCGACGAAATTCATACACTGATTGGTGCTGGTGCGGGCGGTGAAGGAGCCATGGACGCCGCTAACCTGCTGAAACCGGCTCTGGCCCGGGGTGAACTGCACGCCATCGGAGCGACCACCCTCAAGGAGTACCAGAAATACATCGAAAAAGATAAAGCTCTGGAACGCCGCTTCCAGTCGGTGCTGGTGGATGAGCCGGATGAACCGGATGCCATCTCGATTCTGCGGGGTATCAAGGAAAAGTACGAACTCCACCACGGGGTACGCATTCAGGATGATGCCGTCATTGCCGCCGTCGAGTTATCGAGTCGGTACATTTCGGATCGGTTCCTGCCCGATAAAGCCATTGACCTGATGGATGAATCGGCCGCGAAATTACGGCTGGAAATGGACTCCGTACCGGAAGAACTCGATGAGCTGAACCGCCGGATCATGCAGCTGGAAATTGAGCGGGAAGCCATTCGCCGGGAAAACAATAAAGACAAGGAAACGTCTTTGTCGAAAGAAATTGCCGACCTGAACGAATCCCGCAACGAGTTGAAAGCTCGCTGGGAATCGGAGAAAGAGGCCGTCAACGAAGTGCGTACGCTGAAAGAACAACTCGATCAGTTGAAACTCGAAGCGGATCAGGCCGAGCGGTCGGGTGATTACGGCAAAGTAGCCGAGATTCGCTACGGTCGCATTCCGGAAGCTCAGAAACGCCTCGACGATGTACAGGCTTCGGAAGACGATCAGTCCGGTACGATGCTGAAGGAAGAAGTAACGCCCGAAGACATTGCCGAGGTGGTTGCGAAATGGACGGGCATTCCCGTTTCCAAAATGCTCCAGTCGGAACGCGAAAAACTGCTGGGTCTGGAAAAAGAACTGCACAAACGCGTAGCGGGTCAGGACGAAGCTATCGAAGCCGTAGCCGACGCCGTACGCCGCAGTCGGGCTGGTATGCAGGACCCCAAACGGCCCATTGGTAGTTTCCTCTTCCTCGGACCCACGGGCGTAGGTAAAACCGAGCTGGCCAAAACGCTGGCGGATTACCTCTTCAACGACGAAAACGCTCTGGTACGGATTGACATGAGTGAATACCAGGAACGCCATACGGTAAGCCGTCTGGTAGGAGCTCCTCCGGGATACGTCGGGTACGACGAAGGTGGTCAGTTAACCGAGGCCGTACGTCGCAAACCGTACTCGGTAGTCCTGCTGGATGAGATTGAAAAGGCTCACCCCGACGTCTGGAACATCATGCTTCAGGTGCTCGACGATGGTCGCCTGACGGACAACAAAGGTCGCGTAGCCAACTTCAAGAATACCATCATCATCATGACCTCCAACATTGGTAGTCAGATCATTATGGATAAATTCAATGAAGACGAAGGCTGGAACCATACACTAGTGGTGGAAGAAGCAAAAAGTGCCGTGATGGATCTGCTGAAAGCCAGCGTACGACCGGAGTTTCTGAACCGGATTGACGAAATTGTACTCTTTGAACCCCTGAATACCAAAAACCTTCGCAAGATTGTGGGTATTCAGTTCCGACAAATCCAGCGTCGTCTGGCCGAACAGGGTATCACCCTCGAATCGACCGATGAGGCTCTGGAAAAAATTGCGGAAGAAGGTTACGAACCCAGTTTTGGTGCTCGTCCGCTAAAACGGGTATTACAGAAACGAATTTTAAATGCCTTGTCGAAGGATATTCTGGCGGGTACGGTTGGTAAAGATTCCGTCATCCTGATGAATCTTGCTGACGATGGCTCCATTGCCTTCGAAAACGTAGATGGAACATTGGAGGTCTAAAGCCTTCAAAAATTGACAAAAAATCCCTGAACTCTTCTCAGGGATTTTTTTGTTATTTTCAATTAGAACCAGTAAACAGCCTTTAGATTGTTTGCAAACGTCGGGGTTTCTGCTTTCTTTGTACAAATCAAGCGAACGCCTCTAGTAAAAACGGCTTCTTTAACGATACGAAATCGGGTATATATTTTTTAGTTTACGGTGTTGATCGGTAATAACGCCTATTTATAGATTTACATCTGCTGGATTCTGGAATAACCCATAACTTTCTGAACTTTGCATTTCTACGAATTTAACCTCCACGACGACACACTTGATGCCGTGGATTCCATGAATTTTCAACAGGCTACTCCGATCCAGGAAATGGCCATTCCCAAAATATTAAAAGGTAGTGATCTGCTGGCTTGTGCTCAAACGGGTACGGGCAAAACGGGAGCTTACCTGATCCCGATTCTTGACCGTGTACCGGATTATCCGAAAGGTCAAATCAGTACCCTGATCCTGGTTCCCACGCGGGAACTGGCCCAGCAAATTGATGAACAAGTGCAGGGCCTCGGCTATTACGTAGATGCGACGAGTATTGCTATTTACGGCGGTAACAAAGGCCCTGAATGGGAACAACAGAAGAAAGCCCTGACGCAGGGGGCCGACGTTATTATTGCTACGCCCGGACGTCTGATTGCTCACCTGCAACTGGGATACGTGAAGTTCGATCAGCTCAAAACGCTGATTCTGGACGAAGCGGACCGCATGCTGGACATGGGCTTTATCGGGGATATTATGAATATTCTCAAGCACCTGCCCGCCCAGCGGCAGACGCTGCTGTTCTCGGCTACCATGCCACCTAAAATCCGCGATCTGGCCCGCCGGATCATGCATCAGCCGGAAGAAATTAATCTGGCCGTATCCAAGCCCGCGGAAGGAATTGATCAGCAGTTTTACCTGGCTGGAGATGCTCAGAAAGTGCCTTTGCTGATTCACTTGATGCAGTCGGTCGAGAACCCGAGTATGGTGCTTTTCACGTCCCGCAAGTCGGAAGTGAACGTCATTGTTCGGGCTTTGAAGAAAATGAAATGGGATGCCCGCGGTATTTCTTCCGATTCGGAGCAGGGCGAACGCGAAACCATTTTACGCGATTTCAAGAATCGGGCCTTCCCTATTTTGGTGGCTACGGATGTACTTTCCCGGGGGATCGACATTGATAACCTGAGCCACGTAGTAAATTTTGACGTTCCCCGCGATCCCGAAGACTACGTACACCGCATCGGACGTACGGCCCGGGCCGCAGCTAAAGGTACGGCCATCACGTTCATCAACGATCAGGATCAGCACCGCGTCGTTCGCATTGAACGCTTACTGGAAAAAGAACTCGAAAAACGATCGATCACCGAAGGACTAGGCCTTGGTCCTGCACCGCTCTGGGATCCTAAAAAAGACCGTGGTAATAAGAAGAAAACCAATGGTCCTCAAACGTCTTCTTCCACTGAAAAACCCAAACGTTTTTTCAAAAAGAAAACGGGTCCGGCTAAAACGCAGGGCTAAGAGTTAAAGAAGAGCTTCGTTTCGGCTCACGCGTTATAAAATAGGTCATTCAATAAAAAGAGGTACGGCTTCGGAGCCGTACCTCTTTTTATTGAATGCTGATCTTCTGTCGGTACCGCAGGCTCTCCCCCATGGGGCAGCCTTTCAGTATAAAAAAAGCCAGTCGACTGAAATTCCGGTGTTTATAAAACTTCTTGCCGTTTTTAAAGGCGTAAAACAACTGAAAAAGCACGACAGCCGGATAGGAATGGTGCTTACGGAAATAATGGAACAGTGAAATGTGGTATTCCCGAATAATCTCGTAGCAGGGAGCCGTGCTCTGCCCTTCCAGGTGAATATATTCCGCCTCGGGTACCAGATAGAGCACTTTGCCAATCGCGTGCATTTTGCGGGCCAGATCCTCCTCTTCCACGTAGAGAAAGTGAGTAATGTCAAAACCACTGACCTCCCGAAAATCCGTTGCTCGGATGAACAGCGTACTGCCCATAATGAACGGTACTTCCAGTGGCTCCTGATAGGCTTTAAGGGCCGGGTGCTGCTCGGGACGATACCATTTCATGAATCCGTGACCGAGGTATTTCAGTCCCAGCGAAGGAAAATACCCAAAGGAATACCGTAACTCCCGATTGGGCTTAAACATCTGGGCTCCTACGATACCGGCGTTGGGATGTTGCTCCATGAAGGTTGCCAGAATGGTGCACACATCATTGAGTAACAGGCAGTCATTATTCAAAAAATAGTAATAGTCGGTTTCAGGATCCGCGTATTGTACCCCCATCATATTTCCACCCGAAAAACCCAGATTGATCCGGCTACGTACCAGGGTCAGATTCGGAATATCCCGCAGCGGCTCCAGCTTCAGGTAATCTTCATACCGTGAGTTATTATCGACCACCACAATTTCGTAGTTCGGCCACTGGGTATGGTTTCGAATCGATTCAACGCAATGGAGAGTAAGCTGACTGGTATTATAATTTAAAAGAATAATGGAAATAGACGGATGATGCATTAGGGCGTAGAATAAAAAGCGTTGGCTGATGAAGCAGGCCTGTCAACGTATAAAGACCGGGTATAAGCGAACCAGTGGCTCGGATTACGCAGGATGGTTAAGTGAGAAGTATAGCCGTCAATTCGTTTTTTTAATCCTACAAATTAACAACCAATTTAGCTAGGAAGCCAATGGTTGAGTGTACAATCCCGTAAGAATTCCGGGGATCGGAGCAGCCTCTCCCCCAGAACATTTTAGCCCATACCCTGTTCTATTCGTATATGTTTCGTTCGTGTAGCTCTCCGATTCGCTTTTTGAACTATTGGCAATCGTTTCCTAAACAACTACTGGTTTTGGCCGGATTGCTGGTAGTAGGCCCAGCCCTGGCCCAGGAAGAAAAACGTCCTTCGATGGTTCGGCGGGTCTTTAACAAACTCATTGCGGATAGTACAGCTCCGGGGAAACCCAGTTTTCGCGTGTATCCAACGCTGGCCTATGCCCCGGAAACCAGTGTGGAGATTGGTTTTTCGTCCATGTACCTGTATCAGGCCAAAGGCGATACCCTGAACCGGCTGAGTGAGATTACGGCCTTTACCTTTGTGACCTTACAGGCTCAGTATGGCATCTGGCTCGATAATGCCATGTACGGCGATAAGGATAAATGGTTTCTACTGGGACGCGTGCGATTTCAGCGGTTTCCGCTTCTCTACTACGGCAGCGGTCCGGATACGCCGGGGGATAACCCCGCCGTTGTGGACGCCATGTATCTGATTGCGAGGCAACGATTACTGCGAAAAGTAGTACCCAATTTTTTTGTTGGGCCACAGGTAGATGTTCAGCATCTCTATAATGCTGACTTCCAGCAACCCCGTGAAGGGCAGGCGTACCCCTTGCCGCTGGGTGCGGAGGGTTCAACCAATGTAGGCTTGGGCCTGGGGGTTGTTTACGATAACCGGCACAATGTACTGAACGTACGGAAGGGATTGTTTACCGAACTGGGCTTTCTTTCCTACCGAAAAACCTGGGGTAGTAGCGAGAACTTTTTTGGCATTACGTTCGATAACCGACTCTATCGACCTATCAATCAACGAAACGTATTTGCCTGGCAGGTGTACGGCAGCTTCATGTCGGGGAACGTACCTTTCAACTTGAAGTCACTGCTGGGTGGGGATATGATTATGCGGGGCTATTACCAGGGCCGCTACCGCGATGACCAGCTCCTGGCCACGCAGGTAGAACACCGCTGGTTGCCTTTTAGCTTTAGCCGACGTATTGGCGGAACCGTTTTTGCGTCAGCGGGTATGGTGGCCCCTCGGCTGGGCGAACTCAACTTTAAACTCGTACGCTATACGGGTGGCGTGGGTCTGCGGTACTTACTTTTCCCGAAAAAAGATATTTTCCTGCGAATGGACATGGGTCTAACCAACGAAGGTCCCGGCTTTTACATCATGACGGGCGAGGCGTTCTAGGCCAGATCAATCTTACGACTTTCCTCCAGACCCGCTACCCCCGCCAACTGCCGCACGGCGTCGGCGTTACCGGGGTCAAGGCTTACTACCCATACATTGATCTCACTGAGTTTCTGGGTAACGCTACCATTCAGCTTCTGAATGGCAGTTTCCAGTACCTGGGTCTGACCGGGCTGGATGGAGAGAATGTATTCTTTCATCGACGTAGTAGTTAAAAGCGTGCCTCTCTTTTATTTTTCTTCTGTACCTAAACCTACGTACCACCCCCTCGCCTTAGTAAATCTTACGTTCAAACCTCACGCTTAAACTTAAAACTTCTAACGCTCAAACTATCAAACCTCAAACCCAAAAAGGTATAACCGCCCATCCGAGCGGTTATACACAGCAAAAAACACACCATTGCTAGTCGGTCAATGCTTCTTCATTTACGGCCAGCGGCCAGGGTTTCAGAATCAGCCGGGACAGCGGGCCCTGTACCAGTCCGGCTCCGGCATCGGTCGTTGGAAGGGATAGTGGTTTCGCCGTACTCACCAGCTTCTTCCACAAAGCATAGCCCCGATTCGCTTTACTCTGCTGGGCATAGAAAGCCGCAATACCCGCTACGTGGGGGGTTGCCATACTCGTACCCTGCCAGGTAGCGTATTTCGTCGGCATCTTGGTAGACGAGAACACCTCCACGCCCGGAGCTACGATGTCCACGTTTCCGTACGGAGCGTACTTGCCCCGGTTCGAGAAATTGGCAATTTTCATGTTTTTATCCACGGCTCCTACCGCTAGAATCGAAGGACAATTTGCCGGGTGGCTCACCGCATTGTACACGCCATTGCTTCGGTTGCTGTCGTTGCCCGCCGCCGCTACAATCAAGGTGCCTTTGGCGAGTACGTTAGCCGCTACGTTTTCGAAGATCTGCGAGTACCCCTGCGTCTGCGTCCCTGCTCCCAGCGACATACTGATGACTTCGCATTTATTAGCCAAAGCCCAATTGATCCCCGCCAGAATACCCGCATCGCCACCGTACCCTTCATTGCTGAGCACTTTTCCGGCGTAAATGGTAGCCTTGTACGCCAGACCATACCGGGGTACATTCGGGTCTGAGGGGTTGAGTGGTCCGCAGGCGGTACCAATGCAGTGGGTACCGTGGCCGTGGCCATCCTGAACGGTTTGTTCGTTGATAAATGAAGCCGTCACGATGTTACGTCCTACAAAATCGGGGTGCTGCAAATCCATGCCCGTATCCAATACGGCCACTTTGATCCCGCTTCCGTTGTAACTACGGTACAATAACGACGGCACGCCCCGTACGGCCTGCAAACCCCAGGTCACGCCCGTGGCCTGTACTTCCTGTTCGGCCGTAAAGGCTTCTCCGTTGGATTTTTCCGTTTGCTGGGTACGCTCCAGTAAGGTGTCGACGGCATCGCGAAATCCCTTGAGGTATTCGCCGGTCAGCTCGTTGATGGCGTACACGACCCGCTCGGGTTCAATCAGTACCGCCTGGCTGGCATCGGCAACCGTTAGCGACAGGCGATTCAACTGATCGGGTACGGCATTGACTACGGCTACGCCAATCTGATCCAGGTAAATCGCTTCGTTTTGTTCAAAATCGGAGTCCTGCACACGTTCATCCGGAAAATCCGCTGAATGAGCTACTTTCAGTCCCGTCGTTTCGGTTAAGCTCGCCAGGGCCGCCTGCGTATCGGTTCCTTCAGGAAACATAACCAGATACCGACCCGTAAATTCCTGGTCCGGCTTTGCGTTTTTTTGATGATCTGACATAGTGAAAAAAGTTGAAGGTTGATCGTGTCCGGTAGCAGGGCCGGTATCCCTGTATTTCGTTTAGGGTCAAAATACGTTGTAAAAATGCTCCATTCGCTGCCCGTTTATCAATCCCTAATATTGGGGACACCCTACAAAAAAAGCGACGCTCTTGTTGAACAAGAGCGTCGCTTTTTGAGCTATACTAGTCTATTTACCAGCGGGATACGGGAGCGGTACTCCTTCGGCAACGGGTTCGCCAAAGACGGGCATCCCCGCCCGATTCCAGGTAATCTTCTGAGCCCGCGGCGACCGCTTGCCTCCGCAACCCTGATCCGAGCCGGAGTTGGCGTGGTACAACAGCCAGTCTTCTTTACCGTTGGGCGATTTGAAGAATGAATTATGGCCGGTTCCATACACGTGCTTTTCCAGCGATTGTTGAAAGACGGGTTTCTCGCTCTTTTTCCAGCTTTTGGGGTCCAGCAGATCCGCTCCGTTGTCAGCCGTCAGCAAGCCCAGGGCGTAGGTGTTCGTCCAGCAACCGCTGGCCGAGTACACAATGAAAATCTTCGAGCCGTGCCGGAGAAATTGTGGTCCTTCGTTGACATATACGGGCCGGCCGGGCTTCCCCGCCGTCGTATTGTCCCAGTAGCGTTCCCAGTCGAACGTCGGCGTTGAAATCAGTACCCGATCGCTGGATACGGTCCAGGGATTTTCGAGGGCGGCCATGTAAATGTTTTGTACCTCGTCGGTTTTACTGACGTGATCCCAACCCGACCAGATCAGGTAACGCTTGCCTTTGTGCTCAAAAACCGATCCGTCGATGGCCCACTGATCGCTCGCATCGCTGAGTTTTCCTTTCATCACCCACTCGCCTTCCAGCGGATCGGAGGCACTGTTTTCGAGTACGTACAGGCGTCGGTTATCGCCGCTGGTTCCGTCATTGGCCGTGAAATAGACGTACCATTTTCCGTCCAGAAAATGGATTTCGGGAGCCCAAATGTCTTTCGAGTACGGACCTGTCGCGGGCGGGGTCCAGATGACTTTTCCTTCCGCCGTTTTCAGCTCGGGCAGAGTCTTGGTTTTCCAGAGTTTGAGTGACCGCCCGGTGGTGTGCATGTAGTAGTAATAGCCTTTATGGTACAAGGCCCAGGGATCGGCTCCCGAGGGCAGCAATGGATTCGTGAAAGTTTGAGCCTGGGTGTACAGGGAGATCAAACAAAAGAAGAGTAGTTTTTTCATAAGGTTTAGCTGGCTTGATGGATGGTATTGTATTAATTGGAAAATTAAGGTATCCAGTTACTGACTACCAATAGTACGTATCGTTCTTCCTGAAAGATACTAGCAACCGACCACTGGTTACAAATAGTCGATGCCAGCTAGCTAGCTGGCATCGACGGGTAATCGAATTCCACTATAACTACTTCATTTTGTCGTTGAGTAGTTTCATAAAATATCCTCCTACTACACTCCGGGCCTGGAAACCAACTTTTTTACCATCGGTGGTTTCGTGCCAGTCGCTGATGGGTACGCGAGACGAAGTTTCGTGAGCGTATTTCAGCAGCGGCTTCACAAGAGCGTCAAAATCAGCCTGATTGTCCGTTAGCGTTGCCGTCCATACAATCCAGTCGGATTTCGTATACGTCTTGCGGCTGTCGAGGGGTAAGCCATAGCTGTTCTGCTTCGTCAGGTAATACTTGATTTCCTTTTCGTACACCGACTGCGGGAACAGTTTCAGGCCCAGAACCTTGTCCCATACCAGGTTATACTTCTGGCTCCAGGTTCCTTTCTTATCGAAGGTCAGTGCGTAGTGATCGCCGTCATCGGCAATCTGCATCCACTTCTGTACCATTTCTTCGGTACTCTTGCGGTACTTTTCAGCGGTGGCCTTTTCACCCAGTTGCTCGGCCATCATCGCGTAGCAACCCAAGCCGACAATCGCCTTTACCGAAAGGTTGGCATTCCGGGCCAGGTGACCAGCGAAGTCGTCCGTACAGAGTTGATTGGCCGGATCGAATCCATCTTTCAACAGGTAATCAGCCCAGGTCGTCAGCGTTTTCCAGTGCTTGCGGGCGTAATCGGGTTTGCCTTCGGCTTTCACAATGGCCGCCGTCAGAATAATCATGTTGCCGGATTCTTCCACGGGCATGTCTTCGCCGTACACCTGTGCATTCGCCAGCGGGTACGTACCCAGATCGTGAGCCGCAAAGGGTTTCGTCCACTTACCACTTTCGCTGTAATAGAAAATACCGTTGAGCATGCCTTTCAACAGGTCGGGGTTGTATAACAGGTACAGCGGGGCCGAAGGATACGTAACATCTACGGTATTGATACAGCCATTACTGAAGTTTTCCTTCGACAGATACAAAATGTCACCCTGCGGACTCTTCACCAGTTTATGAGCCGCCGCCGCCTGACGATAGCCCAGTACACACAGCTTGGCGTACTCTTCGCCGCCCGCCTTTTTGGCATCGGCATAGACCTGGCGATCGAAGTCATTACACTTTTCCATCACCGATTTATAATCCTTAATGGCCGTAGTAATTTCCCGCTCAATGGTCGATCCGTTTTCTTTCCACCAAGGCTTCAGATTCGTACCGAAGTATTGAATCGACTCAATGTCGTCGTAAGCTACCGTCAGAAATTGCTCTTTCGGTGTAGCATTCACCGATCCCAGATTGACGATCGTATTCAGAAACAGGGATTTACCTTCCGTGATCATTGAACGCTGGGCTTTCAGGGCGGGCAGCGTACTTACGGTCTGAACGGCCTGGTTCTGCTTGGGAGCTGCCACGTAGAGATAGCCCCAGTCAATGCGAAGGTCATCGCCACTCTTTTTCAGGATGGCCTGCTCTTTCGTTCCAGTTTTCAAGGCCACGTAATCGTTGGTTGAGGCCGTCGTCGCCGTTACGGGCTGCGTGGGTACGTTGGTCGCCAGACTGCTCGATACGCCAAAGTAGAAGTTTACCTGGTGAGCGGCTCCATCGTTGGCTTTTACGCGGTACGTCACGTAAGAAACCGGACGAGCGTACAACGTTAAGTCGTTCATTAACAGCGGCGAAGCAAAGGACACGTCCAGATCTACTTTACCACACGTAAATGAATACTTAGTTTGCGTAGCGGTAAAATCCATACTCTTCTGCGTAGCCGCCTGCATCGTCGTTTTTTCTTTCGAACGCATTTCACTCGACAAGCCCGCGTCCAGCCAGGCACCACCCGCCGTGTTAGCCACGTGAATGGCCAGTACGTTCTTTCCCGCTTTCAGTTTTGACTGAATGGGAATGTAGTTGACCTTGGTAATCCAGCCCTTGTGCGTGTATACTTTTTCTCCGTTCAGATAGACTTCGATGTTGTCGTCGTGTTGAATTTTCAGGTATACCTGACTCGTGGGGGCCTGCTTGAGCGTGAAGCTCCGGCGAGTCCAAAGGTCTTCGCTTTTCCAGAGCGTAGCGGCCTGATTCTTGTCATCGCTGAAGGGGGCTTTGCCCGTTTTCCAGTCGCTGTCTGAAAAGTTCAGCGTATTCCAGCCGCTTTTGGGTTCTTTTTCGGTGTACTGAACAGAGTACGCCATTTCATCCGCCGTAGGCAGGATGGTTTCATAGCCTTTCGCCTCTTGGCCCAGGAATCGATAATTGACGCCATCTACGGTCAAAACGCCCAACAAGGGTTGATCGGCACCGGTCCAGTGTTTCGTGGGTGAAGCCGTCAGTTCGTCGGTCGTTGACCAGACACTAAAATACGGGTCGTGCGTAAGTAGTGGGTACGCTGGGGCCCGTCCTACCTGGGCCTGAGCCCAGCCACCCGCGGCCAGGGCGGCCAGCAGTAAAAGGTGTTTTTTCATAGTAAATAGGGAAAAATAATAAAGCAGTTTACGTAAAAGGGATCGGTTGAAAGCTGTAGTTTTTAGGGGTTGTGAGGAATTGAAGATGAGTTTAACAAGTCTGTTTTACGTTCCAAAGGCATGGCTGGTCATTTAGTACGTAAGAATTTATTAACAACCGATTAGTCTCAATGAATCAATACTTCGTCATTTAAAGACGGCTGATCTCTTAGTCCGTATCGCAAACACCGCTCTTTTCATCCCGCTCCAGGCTACCGCTTTGCGGATGAAAAAGGCGGCTTTTCGCGATAGG
>NZ_NMPS01000005.1:0-9494 GCF_002261125.1 Siphonobacter sp. BAB-5385
ATTTCAATTCCAACTAGGTACGATTAAGACCCCGACTACCGAGCCCCTCAAATCTCCTCAGGGCGTTTAAAAATGGACATTTCTTCGTCAGAAAACAAGACTTTACTGCGTCGATCAGCAATGATACGATTTTACCGGGAGATCGACGACTCGCTTTAAGGCTCTGGAAGGCCGTTTTGCTGGAAAAAGGGGAGGATGGATCGTCGGAAATCGTCAGCCTGTAGCGGGATCGACGACGAGCCAGATTACGGAATCACCTCCTTCAATTGCAGCAAACTACTGATTTCGTAGGTAGGAAGGAGCTGCCGGCAGGCTTCAGGATCACCAAATCCGTACGTGGCCCAGCAGGAATCAATCGCACAGTTGTTGGCGTATTGCAGGTCCATGCTGGTATCGCCGATCATGAGGGTACTGTTGCCCGAATGAAGATCGAAATGCGGCTGAATGACTTTGGTATAACTCTCCGGGCTGGGCTTTTTCGGCATCCCCCGCAGTAAAGGACTGCCATCACCCAGAATCAGTGAAACGTAAGGCGTCAATCCCAAGTAATCCAGCGAAGTTTCGATGGAACGAATGCCCTTGTTACTAATGACAACCACGTGTTTCCCCTGTTCAACCAGGTGCTCCATCAGGTCTTTGGCTCCCGGATAACATTCCACCAATCGGTACGCATCCTGGTCGTAAATGGCCCGGTAGGTCGTCACCCATTCATTGACTTCATCGATCGACAACGCCGGATTCAGTACCTGAAATGCCTCACCCATTACCAATCCTTTGCTGACGACAGCTTCCAGTTCAGCCAGGGGCGGAACCGGCACGCCGTAATGAGCGAACGTAGGCGGGAAGGTGGCTAGAATAGCCTGGCGGGAATCACAAAGCGTACCGTCGTAATCAAACAGAATCAGGGAATACGGTTTCATGCCAATGGGATACAGAGAATGATAGGAAAAAGCTTCCAGCCTGAGTAGCAGACTGGAAGCCTGACCGATCGGGATCGTATAACGTCGATCGGTCTGCCTAACTTATTTCAGCAGGGCAAGATTATACAATGCGTACCAGTCTTCGTGCGAAAGCTTGATGTCGGCCGCACTGACGGCATTACGAATACGTTCTTCCGACAGCGATCCAATGATGGGTAAGGTTCCCAGCTGATACAGCCAGGCTACGGCAATCTGCTCGACGTTGGCGTCGTATTTGCGACCCATTTCTTCGAGTTTCGAGCGAAGTACGACCGATTTTGCGTCCGAACCATTCAGGATACGTCCACCCGCCAGGGGAGCCCAGGCTAGCGGTTTGCTGAACCGTTGCTTGATGAAATCAAGGCGTCCGTCTTCAATCGCCGTGGTATTCGACAGGTTCAGCTCGATGTGGTTCGTTACGATGGGCCGCTTCAGGTTCGATTCCAGTAACTGGTGCTGGAACACCGTGAAATTACTGACCCCCAGGTGCTTGATTTTACCGGACTTGACGAGTTCCATCAGCGTACGGGCGGTCTCTTCGGGCGGACAAAGCCGATCCAACTGGTTGAGCAGGAAAATATCCAGGTAATCCGTTTTCAGTCTTCGCAGGGAATTGTCCACGCTCTCGGTGATGTACGCACTGGTATTGTCGTAATACGTAAAACCGTGAGCCGATTGACGAATGCCGCACTTGCTGAAAAGAACCAGATCTTCGCGTTTGACGGACTTTTGCTGAATGACTTTACCGAAATATTCTTCGATGGTATGGTTTCCGTAATGATCGGCGTGGTCGAAGGTATTGACCCCGAGTTCCAGGCATAAGTTGACCACTTTTTCCATCGACGTGAGGGTTTCGGCACCTTTGTCTTCCCAACGCCAGAATCCATAAATTGCTTCCGAAACTTTGGGTCCGGAGTCACTCAAATACACTTTTTGCATACTAAAAGAGATTATAATAACCGTGGTCTAACGTGGGGTGTACGTCAGGACTTTCGGTCAAAAGTAGCATTAATTCCTAATGCAAAACAGGTTTTTGCGTCTGTAAACCCTATTTTACTTGGTCAGTCGCAGATTTAACAAAATATTTATACAGCCTTTTCCTTTGGTAAAAAGCCATAGAATCCATAAGTTAGCAATTCGCAGAATGAATTTTACCTTGACCAAAACATTTACTTGAAAGCTTTTTCGGATCTAGTGCTCGTAAACCAATTGAAAGCAGAGGACGATCGGGCTGCTTTCAATGAGCTGTATTTACGGTACTGGAAGGTCATCTACGACATTGCCGCGAAAAAGTTACAAGATCCGGACCTGGCCAAGGATGTCGTGCATGATTTGTTTGTCGAACTCTGGTACAAACGCCATACGCTAGTCATCCATACGACCTTTGCGGGCTATCTCTGTACGATGCTCAACCATCGGTTCATTGACCTGCAGCGTAAAAAAGCCGTCCACACGCGGGCTCAGAACGAGTTGCTCAAAACGCACGAAACCGCCAGCGAAAGCGTGCACGATTCCTTCATTTACGCGGAGCTGGAAACGCGGCTTATGCATCGCATTGAGCACCTGCCCCCGGCCATGCGGCAAATCTTTCTACTCAGTCGGCAGGAGCAATTATCCCCGCAGGAAATCGCCGAACGCTTATCCCTTTCTACCCAGACGGTCAAAAACCAGATTCAGAACGCCCTGCTTCGTCTGAAGGAGTTTCAAATGGAGAAATAAGCAGATGCTTTCGGTGTTCGTGTCGAACGTATAGGTAGGCGAGTCTAGTCCGAAACAGAACACGCCACTCGACTTTGCTGCCCCAAGAATCCAACGTTTTACCAGCCTCCGTATCCTCCACATCGGAAAAATCAACCGAAGCAAGCCTTTTTACACCCTTTTGAGGAAGAAACAAAGGAGCAGAGCCGTCCGCTCTCACCCATCCCTTATTTCGCCATTCCCCAACAACTAAATACCAACTATTAACTAACAACCAAAAACAGCCAACCAACAACTAAAAAAATAACGTACTCCTTCTGGTACGATCCCCCCCCGACTTCGTCATGGGGGTATACGAAGTGTTGAACCTTCCACCGTACATGGATAAAGACGATTTATACCGACAGTTTGGGATGGAGGAACCCGATGAGGAACCTTCGAATCGTGAACTGGAAGAGGAAATTTTACAGCGTATTCACGGTACGCTGGGCTTTGAAGCACCCCAGGTGCGACGCTTTCGCTGGGCCTATGGGCTGGCGGCCAGTATTGTGTTGCTCCTCGGTAGCGTAGGCATCTACTACTGGATGGCTCGCGATACGCAGACCATTAGTATTCAAATCCCCGCGGGCAAAGTGCGGGAGATTAGACTACCCGATGGCTCCGTAGTCTGGCTCAATGCGGCCACGGCTCTGCATTACGCTCCGGATTTTAATCAGAACCGGGAAGTCTTTCTGGAAGATGGTGAGGCCTTCTTCCGGGTCGTTCACGATGAGAAACGGCCCTTTGTGGTCCACGCCGGAAACGTACAGACCCGCGTGCTGGGGACTACCTTTCGCGTAAAAGCGTATCAGGCTCTCGAAACCATGCAGGTTTCGGTGGTTACGGGCAAAGTAGCCGTGAGCGAAGGCACGAAATCGCTGGCCGTCCTGGAGAAAAACCAGGAAATTACCTATCTAAAAACGGAACACAAGGCCATCGAACGGTCTATCGATGCCGCCGAAACCGTGGAATGGCAAACGGGAAATGTAGTCCTCAAGGCCGTAAGCTTCGCCGACATTGCCCTGGCGATTGAAAATGCCTACGGCGTTCGGATGCAGTTCAACCGAGCCACCTTCCGCAACTGCGTGAGCAGTCTTGCCTTTCAACCCCAATCGCAAAAACTCAGTGAAGTACTTGATTTAGTGAAAGATATCCAGGGAATTCAGTATGAAATTAAAGGAAAGGAGGTGCTGATTTCAGGAACTGAATGTCAGTAACAAAAGGAACCGTACCCGCGGAAACAGGTACGGTTCAGCCAGCAGCCCGGTGAATGAGGTAGGAGTCGGACACCGGAAAACCGCCGCTGGGTTTAATACAGGGATTAAACACACTTAAATGTATGAGAAAAAGCAAACGAATCAAACTCATGAGGGTTGGATTGATTGCGTGCGGCATGATGCTCACGGCGGCGGGGAGCCTGCTTGCCGAGAATAGCTACAGCCAGCATCTGATCAGTAAGAAAGTAACGCTTGAACTCCGGGAAACGTCGCTGGAAAAAGCCATCGAAACTCTGCGGAAGACGAGCCACATTGATTTTACCTATAACAACAACGAACTAAGAAAAATTAAGGTATCGGCGGGAACATTTACCAATGATAACGTCGGCCATGTGCTCACGACTCTATTAGACCACACGGCGTACGCGTACCGCGAAACCGATCACAGCATTGTTATTTTTAAACGTCGGGAGGCCCTCCCCGTACCGCCAACGCCGGTTCATCAGCCCGTAGTAGCGGCGACGGTGAAAGAAATGGCCGTTCGGGTCAAAGGGAAAGTGATTGACAGTAAGGGTGTTACGTTGCCCGGCGTTAGCGTCGTCATCAAGGATAGCCAACGGGGTACGCTCACCGATCAGAAGGGAGAGTTTACGCTCGATAACGTGAAGGAAACGGATGTACTGATTTTTACCTTCGTCGGTTTCAAAACCCAGGAAGTCGTACTGGGGAATCGCGTAGAACTGGAAGTCGTACTCGATGAATCCATCAAAGGATTGGACGAAGTCGTCGTGGTAGGCTACGGCACCCAGAAGAAAGGGAACCTGACCGGAGCCGTATCGACCGTAGAAACCGATAAATTTTTGAAATCCCGTCCGGTTACCGACGTCGCTCGCAGCTTGCAGGGAGCGGTGCCGGGGCTGACGATCTCGACGACGAGCGGTGACCTGGGTACAAATCCCCAGATTCGCCTGCGGGGCCTAACGGGCTCGCTCAACGCCGGAAACGGGGCCCAACCCCTGATTCTGGTCGATAACGTTGAAATTCAGAGTCTGCAAATGGTCAACCCCGATGATATTGAATCCATTTCGGTCCTGAAAGATGCGGCGTCCACGTCGATTTACGGAAGCCGGGCGGCCTGGGGTGTTGTGCTGATCACGACAAAATCGGGTAAGAAAAATACCCGGAGTCAGGTTACTTATTCCACCAACTTTGCCTACAGTACCCCCACGACGACCCCAAAAATCGCCGGTGCCGCCGACGGTCCGGAATACGCTCTGGCGGCAGCTCGCCGTACCAATCCCGCGGCTACGACCTTCGGAACGGTAGGGATGTATTTCACCGATGAAAGTATTCAGCGAATCCGCGACTGGGAATCTCAGTACGGCGGCCAAAATCTGGGCAACGATATGGTAATGGGCCGTGATTTTGAAATCAAGGACGGCCGTTTGTACTTCTACCGCCCCTGGGACGCCGAGGCCATGTTCATGCGGAAATGGGCTCCCCAGCAAACGCATAACCTGGGTATTACGGGCGGTTCGGACAAAACCAGCTACAATCTGAGTATAGGCTATCTGGGTCAGGAAGGGGTACTGAAAGATAAAACAGACAAGTTTGACCGCTATAACGGGACGTTCAGTATCAATTCTTCCATCAACAAATGGCTGGACGTCAACGGAAAAATCCTCTTTTCGAAGAGCGTATTCGAGACTCCCTTCTCCTTTGGGGGTACGGTTTATGATCCGCTGTACTACATCTATCGCTGGCATCGGGTCTATCCCTACGGTACCTACGAAGGCCGGCCCTTCCGCAGTGCGGTGACGGAAACGCAGCAGGCTCAGATGATCAACACGACGGAAAACTTCCTGCGGGCTACCATCGGCGGGCGACTGAAACTGATGGAAGGACTCACCATTGACGCCAACTATACGTACTCCAACACCAATCGGCACGTGCGGGATGTCGGAGGAAAAGTAATGGCCTGGAATCAATGGAATGGGGTACCGCTGAAGTATGAATCGTACGCGAGTGCCACCTATGACCGGGTCATCTATCGGTCCCTCTGGAATGAACTGCACACGGTGAAGGCTTTTGGTACCTATCAGAAAGAACTGACCAATCACTCCTTCAAGGTCATTGCCGGGATGGATATGGACATTAGTCAGGATTGGGACCAAAGCTCCGAGCGACGCGGACTGATTGACATGAACCTGGGCGAACTCCCCCTCGCTACGGGAGATCAGTACGTAGGCGGGAGTCGGGGTCACTGGGCTACCCAGGGTTTCTTTGGACGGATTAACTACGGCTACAAAGACAAATTCCTGCTGGAGCTGAACGGCCGCTACGACGGTTCGTCATTCTTCCCCACCCGTACCCAATGGGCCTTTTTCCCCTCGATCTCTGCCGGATACGTCCTTACGGAAGAACCTTTCATGAAGCCCATCGAGCCGGTGCTGAGTTCGTTGAAAATCCGGGGATCGTATGGCTCACTGGGAAATACGGATGTGGGTACGACGACGTTCCGACCCACGATGGGTACGACCAACTCCAGCTGGTGGATCGGCAGTACCAATATGCTGACGGTGAATACGCCCGCTCTGGTACCTGCTGCACTGACCTGGGAAACCATCCGTACGCTTGATTTTGGAGCCGACGCCAAGCTGTTGAACAACAAAGTGGGCGTGACGTTTGACTGGTATAAACGTACAACCAGCGATATGATCACGACGGGTATTCAGTTGCCGAGTTCCTTCGGGGCGGCAGCTCCCCGCCGAAATTATGGCGAAATGCAAACGACGGGCTGGGAACTGGCCGTTGATTTCAACCACGGATTCACGAATGGCCTGAACATCAATCTGGGCTTAAACCTGTCGGACTTTACTGAAAAAATCACCCGTTTTGATGGAACGCTGGTGAATGGCAACTACACCGGGAAAAACCTCGGCGAAATCTGGGGCTACGAAACCGACCGCTTTTTCACGAAAGACGATTTCAATCAGGATGCAAACGGAAATCTGCTACGCGACGCGACGGGCAGGTATATCCTGAAAGACGGTATCCCCAACCAGACCCGCCACGAATCCGGCTGGTTCTTCTACGGACCCGGCGACGTGAAGTATAAGGATCTCAATGGAGACGGCACCATTTTCACGGGAAGTAGCAGTCTGGAGGATCACGGTGATCTGAAAGTCATCGGTAACTCGACGCCCCGGTATCAGTATGGGGTGCGACTGGGAGCCGACTGGAAAGGTTTCGATTTCAATATGTTCTGGCAGGGGGTAGGCAAACGCGAACTCTGGCCTTCGGGCAGCATTTTCATTCCGGGTTTCAACCCCAGTGATGCCATGTATGCTCACCAGATGGATTACTGGACGGAGGAAAATCCGAATGCGTTTTACCCACGCCCAACCAATACGGGCCAATCCAATAACACACAGAACTTTCTGATTCAGAGTAAGTATCTGCTCAATATGGCCTATTTGCGGTTGAAAAACATGACGCTGGGCTATACCCTTCCAAAAACGCTGACGGAACGCATTCGGATTGAGCGTTGCCGGGTATATGTGAATGGCGAAAACCTGCTGACCTTCGACGATCTATCCATTCCGATTGATCCGGAAGTAGGGTACCTGCGGTCAAACAGCCCGGCGGTAACGTTTGGTCGGGTGTATCCGTACCGTCGCACGTTCTCTTTCGGTCTTCAACTCACCTTTTAATCAGAGCCAGCGATGAAAAAAATAGCGATTCTCTTGTCCGCCGCCCTGCTTTTTCTGGTGGGTTGTAAGGACGATTTACTAACGCGTTCGCCCCTCGACGCCCTCTCGGACGAAACCTACTGGACCAATGAAGCCAACGTCCGAACCTTTGCCTGGGGCTTTTATACCCGGTATTTTGATGGCTACGGATCCAGCTTTACGCCGGGACGATACTTCAACGGACAAACATTAAACGACGATTTCGCTCCGGCGAGCCCGACGCAGTTTACCCGAAATGTACCGGCTACGAGCAGTAACTGGACCTTTGCCTGGGTACGGAAAGCAAACCTCTTCAAGGAACGGATTCAGCGGGTACCGATGGAAGCCGAAGCCATTCGGCACTGGACGGGAGTAGCCCGTTTTTTCCGGGCAATGGAATACCATGAACTCGTTCGTCAGTATGGCGATGTGCCATTTTTTGACCAGGTGATCGGAGAAACCGATTTTGCTCAACTCTACAAACCCCGCGACCCGCGTACGGTGGTGGCGGATAGTATGCTGGCCGATTTGCAATACGCAGCGGCCAACGTACGGGCGGACGACGGCGAGAAGGGATTAACCGTGAATAAAAGCGTTGTACTCGCATTTATGTCCCGCATTATGCTCTACCACGGAACCTTTCTGAAGTACCACAGCATCGACCAGAATCGGGCTAAAACTTACCTGGAAGCGGCGAAATGGGCAGCAAACGAAGTCATCACTTCGGGTCGGTACGCGGCTACGGACACGTACCGCTCGATGTTCAGTTCGCTGAGTCTGGCGTCCTCGAAGGAAATGATTCTGTATCGGAAATACGAAACCGGTATGCTGACGCACTCGCTGAACAGTTATAACAACAAGGAGCCGCAAACGGGGGTCTCGAAAGATGCCATCGAATCGTACCTGAGCAAGGATGGCTTGCCCATTCAGCTTTCGCCGCTGTACAAGGGGGATAAGGGGATTGCCAATGTCATGGCCGACCGCGACCCCCGGCTGCCCGCAACGATCGTGAACCAGCTACGGGTGAGTAAGTACGCCGCCAACTTTTCGTCAAGCGGATACGCGACGCACAAATTCCTGAACGAAGAAACCAGGGAATTACCCGAAGGCAGCGGCTCGCTCAACCAGACCGACGCCCCCGTCATTCGCTACGGCGAAGTACTGGTTAACTACGCGGAGGCTGGTGCCGAACTGGGTACGCTCACGCAGGCCGATCTGGACAAGTCGATTAACACCCTACGGCAACGTCCGGGGATTGCGATGCCGAAACTGGAAGTCAGTGGCTCAAGTCCGGCGGTGAATGGCAAGGTTTACGACGATCCGTCCCGCGATCCATCCGTCCCTGCTTTGATTTGGGAAATCCGTCGCGAACGCCGGATTGAACTGCTGCTGGAAGGCTTCCGTCTGGACGATCTGATTCGCTGGAAGAAGATGGAGTACGCCGATACGCAGGCAAATTCGGACATCAACCGGGGAGCCTGGATTCGCAAGGCCGATTACCCCAATACCGA
Source organism: Siphonobacter sp. BAB-5385 (assembly GCF_002261125.1). NCBI lineage: Bacteria > Pseudomonadati > Bacteroidota > Cytophagia > Cytophagales > Cytophagaceae > Siphonobacter > Siphonobacter sp. BAB-5385. The sequence goes on from NZ_NMPS01000005.1 coordinate 9,156, forward strand.
TGCCATTATCGAGGGAACAACGGAAGGCTACATCATTCCGGCTCCAAAACTCGAATCGCAACGTTTATTCACCGATCCCAAAGTGTATCTGACGCCCATTCCGCTCGATCAGATTACCCTGTACCGAGCCGCCGGATACGAACTCAAGCAAAATCCGGGCTGGGAGTAAATATTGTAGAGTGATTCAACTGCCAGCGATATGCTGGCAGTTGTGTTTTGGGTTAAATGAGGTTGGTTTTAGAGGTTCAGTTAACTATGTCGTTTTGAACAGACCGGGTTCGGTACTTCTTCCTGGCTGGCTAGTAGCCATTGAGCCTTCCAGGCTGGACCTCTCCACGA
>NZ_NMPS01000006.1:0-23534 GCF_002261125.1 Siphonobacter sp. BAB-5385
ATTTCAATTCCAACTAGGTACGATTAAGACCCCTTAATTTACAGCCTAAAAACCCCTTTTCTAATCTCCTGTAATAGTTTTATTTCACTCTATATATGAAAATAGTCGTCGATCACCAATGATAGGAAAACCCTTGGTGATCGACGACTGTTAGTAATCAGTTACTTATGAAAATCTTAGTTCAGAACTAAGCTATTTTTACTTGGTACGGAGAAATCTCCAAGGTGATCGACGACAAAACCACCTTTCGAAAGCTTCCGTTAACGGGTACGCTCGGATGAAAAATTGCTTTTCTAATCCAGCACTTTCATGGAGAACTTCACAATTTCGGTTGGCCGTTCGAAACCGCCGAGGGGCATTTGAGCAATCTTGTCGACAATGTCCAGGCCCTTGGTTACTTCACCGAAAACGGTATACTCCTGATCAAAAATGATTTCGCCCCCTTGCTTCAGGTAAATGGATTTCAGGGCCGGTGGGTACTTGGCAAGTTCTTCTTCATTATAGAAAATGCCCTTCGTGACGATAAAAAATTCCGTAGAAGAGGAGCGTTTCTCCGGATTATTGTCCGAGTACCGAGCCATCGAAAGCGTACCTTTTTTATGAATAAGGTTGGGCCGGAATTCCGCTGGAACCGTATAGTTCAACTGATCCCGCTGCTCGCCACCCCCCTGAATACAGACGCCTTTGACCAGTCGGTAAAAACCCCGGTCGTCGTAATAGCCGCTGTTGATCATACGGATAAAATTGGCCCGGTGAAGCGGCGTTTCGTCGTACAGCTTGATCTCAATATCCCCGAATCGGGTGTGTATACTAACACGGTTCTCCGGATGTTCCTTGCCGTATTCGGTTAGGGTTTGTACAACTTCATCCTGAGGTATTTCGCGGTTTTTACAGGCTGAAAAGACCACTAAGCCGAAGCAAAACAGAAGCAGATTTCGCATGAAAACAATCAGTTGAATACGTTGGTAAATTGAAAAGTATCGCCGTTAAACAGTCCTTTGTCACTAAGCTTCAGGCTCGGAATGACCAACAAAGCCATAAAAGAAAGCGACATAAACGGCGACGCCAGCGTACAACCCAGTTGTTGTTTGGTAAAGGCATCCAGCGTCGCGTATTGCTCGGCTACCCAGTACCCATCTTCACCACTCAGAATGCCCGCGACGGGCAAGGGCAGGACCAGAGCTTCCAGTTCGTCAACTGCGGCAATACCCCCTTTTTCCTGAATGATCAGGTTGACGGCCTGGGCAATGGACTCGTCGTCAACGCCCACGGCCACAATGTTATGCGAATCGTGAGCAACGCAGGACGCCAGGGCTCCTTTTTTCAGACCGAAGTTTCGAATGAAGGCCACCGCCGGAGGTACATCCGCGTACCGATTGATTACGGCGATTTTCAGAACGTCTCGTTCGGTATCCGTTCCTACCAGATCATTCGTTACAGCTACTGTTTCGGTTAGAGCATTGGTAATCAACTGTCCATCCAGTACTTCAATGACGCGTACCTGAGCCTCACTACCCGAGAATGGTATCTGAAAATCAGCGGGTGATTTTTCGGTTGCCTGGAAGTGATTGATGGGTTCACTCAGATAACTGGGAATGCGGGACTGGCCCGATTCGGCTACACACTCGCCTTTGATAAAAGTTTGTAGAATATTGAAATCCGTCAGGGAATCAACGACAATGAAATCCGCCGAATCACCTTCGCGTAACTGGCCGACGGGGAGTCGGTAGTGCTCGACGGGATTGAGGCAGGCCATTTGCAGGATTTCAAAAAGGCGATCGGGGTATAGAGCCAGGGCCCGTTTGACCAGTAAGTTGATATGGCCGAGTACCAGTCCGTCGGGATGTTTGTCATCCGAGCAGAACATGAGGTTGGCGTAATGTTCCGGCAACAGGGGAATCAACGCATCAAAGTTCTTGGCCGCCGAGCCCTCCCGAATCAGAATCTTCATGCCGTACTGCAATTTATCGAGTGCTTCCTCGGCCGTAAAACATTCGTGATCCGTCTGGCAACCCGCCGCAATGTACTGTCGGGCCGCTTCACCCCGTAAGCCGGGAGCGTGCCCATCGACGGGATAACCCAGTTCCTGAGCAATACTGATTTTAGCCCGCATATCCGGATCGCCGTTGATGACGCCGGGAAAATTCATGACTTCTGCCAGATAACCCACTTCCGGGTACTGGCTCAGTAAGTACTCTACATCACTAGGCGTTACGACAGCTCCGGCTGTTTCGAAGGGCGTAGCAGGTACGCAGCTCGGTGCTCCAAAACAAAAGTGGAAAGGCACTTTTCGGGCACTGTCAATCATCCATTCCACGCCCGGCACACCGAGTACGTTAGCAATTTCGTGGGGATCTGAAACGGTGCCGACGGTACCGTGCGGTACAGCCAGTCGGGCAAACTGGGCGGGACTGAGCATGGAACTTTCGACGTGCACGTGAGCATCCACAAAGCCCGGCATCAGATACTGAAGCGGAGCCTGGGGATTATCCTGTATTTGGCTAATCACGCCGTTTTCAATCAAAATTGTAACCGGACGAATCACTCGACCCGGAATATCAACAAGCTGACCACTGATCTCTGTCATAATACATTCAATTTTCGGATGGAAGTTTACCGTAAGCGGATCAACAGCAATAACCTGCCCTTTTACGTTTAAACTAATTCAAACTCGGTTCAAACCTGAAACCAAGAATCAAACCCTCAAACATTAAACCTCCACCCGGGTTTACTCAAAAATAGCCCTCCAACGCTGGCTTAAACTTTCTACCTTTGCCAAAGTTCTATACAGAAAGAACTTCCCAGGTGCTTTTCGAAGCAATTTCTGATAAAAATGCCAAAAATAATCATTGCCATCGACGGGTACTCCAGCTGTGGAAAAAGCTCGACTGCCAAATCTCTGGCGGCTCAGCTCGGGTACGGCTACATTGATACCGGAGCTATGTACCGGGCCGTGAGCCTGTATTTTCACCAACACTACGTATCGCGAACGAACCCCCACGAAGTGGAAAAGGCGTTAGCGGATATTCATATTTCGTTTCAGTTCAATCCGGAGAAACGATTGAATGAAACGTATCTGAATGGCCTGTGTGTAGAGGAGGAAATCCGTAAGATGTACATTTCCCAGATGGTGAGCGAGGTAAGTGCCGTAGTGGAAGTGCGTCGGGCGATGGTGGCCCTCCAACAGCGGATGGGCAAACACAAAGGGATTGTCATGGATGGGCGTGATATTGGCACCGTCGTGTTTCCGCAGGCGGAACTGAAAGTGTTCATGACCGCCGATCCACTGATTCGGGCCCAGCGTCGGCAGGCGGAATTACTGGAAAAAGGCGATCTGGTGGACTTGAATGAAGTACTCGAAAATCTAACCAAACGCGACCACATCGACATGAACCGCTCGGAAGGGCCGCTCCGTCAGGCCGAAGATGCCCGGGTATTGGATAATTCCTACCTGACGTTTGATGAACAGGTAGCCCTGATCAAAGGCTGGGCTGACGAGAAAATCGCTCAGACTTTATAAACGAAAGAAGTCCGTTCCGAAAGAGCGGACTTCTTTGCTTTGATGGGTTTCTGGGCTGATAACCCCGTTGATGTGAGAGAATCTTTTTCAAACCTCACATTTCCTCAAACTCTTTCAAACCATAGTAAACCCTGTAATGGGTGAGAAAAGTCTTTTTCAAACCTTACACTCCCTAAACTCTTTCAAACCACAATACCCCTTCACTACGAGAGAAAACCCCTATTTACCAATCGTGATTTCTTTCTCCTGATAGCCGCCCCGCGTAGAGAGAAGTTTAACTTTCGCTTTTACGCTTCCCTTCTGATTGAGTTTTACCTTGAAAGTCGCTTCCTTTTTCTCGCCCGGTCCGGTATAGCCCGCGTAGATGGTTTTGTCAAAGAGGGAAGGTTCTGTGACGATGACTTTAGCCTGAGCATCGCCTTTCAGAAGAGCCTTGTCGAGGTCCAGCATGAGTCGGTCTTCCTGTACAATTTTGATGCGTTGAGCCTGTTCCAGAGCAACGGGTAATTTGCCGGAATTAGTCCAGTTTACTTTGATTTCGTATTCATCCGTACCCAGCGATTTAACCGTAACGTTGGTAAGTTCAATTTGCGGCAGTTCGAAGGCCATGCTCAGGTTGAATTTGGCCTGCTTGGAAATCCAGTGTTCAAGTACCGTCGGCGGACCATTCTGAGCAAAGAATTTTGGGTGAAAACCACCAATTTCGACTTCACCCAGTTGCGGGTGCGTAAACTTGGTCCAGGGCTTAAATCCTTTTTTGCCGTTGGCTTCATCGTCCCAGCGAAGGCCGTCGTATTCATCGTACTGCCCGTCGCCATCGTAATCTTTCATGGCTCCGCCATTCCAGAGTTCATCCCCGTACCAGATCGAACCGTAGTAAAAATAGCCGAAATCCGGACCGTGCCCGAATAAGGGTTCGGGTTTGCTGGGGTCTCCGGTCATTCGGTTGGTTTTGCTCCGGGTGCTGTAGGTATGGTACACATCACCCGCCCAGGGGTAGCCCGTATGGGTTAGGCCGAGACTATCCATGTGGCGATAGATGGCCAAATCTGCCGGAAACATACTTTCGGTATCTTTTGACGTCGAAGGCGGTCGCAGGTGCATGGGTACCCGCGTGTCCATGGAGTTGACGACCGAAATATGTGGATGCCCCAGCAGCCACAGTACCGTCGAGCGGGTTTCCACTTCGCTAAGCGGATAGGCTCCGGCACCACCCTGCGTGTAGCCGCGTCCGGTAAAGTCGCCGCCCTGATCCGGACGCCAGTTTTCGGGGTAATTCCGGTGATTGTCCAGGCCGCCCACGCCATCTTCGTTGAATTTGCCGTCCCCGTCATTATCGATCCCTTCCGTATAGACCAGCCAGTCACCCTTGCCTTCCAGTACCCGTTTCATTAATCGTGGATCCCGGGGGTCGATGACGTAATTGGCCTTCTCCCGTTCATTCGTACTGGCTTTCTTCCGAATTTGATAAATCACGCCGTCGCCATCCAGGTCTTCCTCCGGATCTTCGTCCAGCAGGCCATCCCTATCATCATCTTTGGGGTGCACCGTGCTGCGGTTTCGCTGGGACGTAAACAGGTACATCGTCGAACCGTCGGGGTTGTTTTCGGGTCGCAGGTAAATGGTTTTGGTATCCAGTAGCTTGGTAATGGCCGCGTCTTTACCGTAGTTTTCAATCAAATGCTTCGCCATCCACAGTACCGATTCGCTACTGGTGACTTCGCCGCTGTGCCGTCCGCCTTCAAAATACGCCGCGGGCTTGTCCGTATGCTTGCCGGTTTTCTTATTGGTCAGGGTCATCTGTAAAATGGGTCGACCTTCGTAACTCCTGGCTACCTCGTACAGATCCACGAGGTTGGGATACTGGGCCGCCCAGGTCCGGCACCAGTGATAGATGACTTCCGGCGAATGATACGTGTTGAAATTCAGGGTTTTGCCGGGTATGTATTCGACTTCCTTAAACTGGTGTTTCCTAAAAAAGCTAACCCCATGTCGTTCACCTTTTACGGTGTAAAACTTACTGGTGGTATCCTGTTCCGGCCATTTCTCCTCCGTTCCGTAGTACGACCGCTGGGCATAGGCAGTCGCTAATTGGGTAAGACATAAAATGAAAGTAAGGCGTTTTTTCATGCGTAGCGTGCGAATAGAAAGGATTAAAGTTCAAAAAGGAGGCGACCCGAAATTTTGCAGCCTGATTTTAATGAAAGATTATCGTTAGACAAAACGGATGCGACGAATAAAAAAGAAAGATTATATGGTTAAAAACATAAAATTTAAACTTATGTATGGCTATGTATTTTGATTGCCATACAATATTCTAAGGGTAGTTTGAAATTTTTTAAGCATAACCCGCGTGTTTTTGCCAGGGCTTCCAAAAACGCTGCAACAGGGCCGTTCTTTTTGTCGTATTTTGAAACTGTATTTGAATAGTAAGTATGCAAACAGTTGATTACTTGATCGTGGGCCAGGGGATTGCCGGGTCGGTACTAGCCTGGACCCTCCGGCAGCGGGGCTACAGTATACGTGTCATCGATGACCTGCGTCCGTCTTCTTCGCGGGTGGCCGCGGGGATCTGCAATCCCGTCACGGGCCGTAAGCTGTCCAAGACCTGGCTGGCGGATGATTTATTTCCCTATCTGCATCAGTTTTACCCCGCACTGGAGCAGGAATTACAGGCATCCTTTTTTTATCCCATTCCGGTTTATCGCCCGTATCAATCCATTGAGGAACAGAACTTTTTTATTGCCCAAACGGCCAGTCCGGTTCTGGAAGGATACATTCGTCTGGCGGAAAATAACGAAGCCTACGCTGGTCTGATCCATAACGCGTTAGGCGGACTCGAAACCCTGCAAGCGGCCTGGGTAGATTTGCCCACCTTATTATCGGCCATTCGTAAAATTTTAGTACAGGAAGATTCGTTGGTAGAGACCGAATTTCGGTGGGAAGAAGTCGTACCGGGTTCGGACTCCGTTACCTGGCGTACCTACGAAGCCCGCCAAATCATCAGTTGCGAGGGAGCGTATGGTCGGTTCAATCCGTATTTCAGCTGGCTTCCCTGGGCCGTTGTGAAGGGAGAAATCCTGACGCTACAGCTGCCGGAAGAATCTGTACCGGGTATTGTTAACCAAAGCGTCTGGATTCAGCCGCAGGGAGCGGGAATTTACCGGTCCGGAGCCACTTACGAATGGAACGACCTTACCTGGGAGCCTTCGGAGAAAGGGCGGGCGTACCTAACGGAAAAGCTGAACAAGCTGCTTCAGGTACCCTACCAGATTCAGCAACAGGTGGCCGGAATACGTCCGGCTACGCAAGGACGCAGGCCGTTTATGGGTCTCCATCCGGTGTATCGCAGTATTGGAATCTTTAATGGATTAGGCTCCAAGGGCACCTCGATGGCACCCTTTCTGGCTAAACAATTCGCTGATTTTCTGGTTCATACGAAAGAACTGGCTCCCGAAGCGAATATCCAGCGGTTCCATTCGTTATATTTCAGCAAAATCAACGAATAACTGTATGCTTCTGTGGGTGAGTGTACAGAGTAGACCCAGCCCTACACCATGAATTGGACCAATACTATTAAAGTTTCTTTATTGAGTGGAATCCTGCTGGGAGCGGCTACTAGCCAGGCCCAGGTATTCATGCCTTCCATGGAGGAATTCGGGAAGAATCGAATCCAGCGGGAACGCTTCGAATGGCAGGTTTACACCACCCCTAACTTTGAAGTATACTTTCACGGAAACAGCCGCTCGCTGGCGACGTATACAGCACAAATGGCCGAGTCGGAATTCGATCGAATCACCGATATTCTGAGCTATACGCCCTACAGCCGTACCAAGATATTTCTGTATGACTCGCCCAGCGACCTCAAGCAGAGCAACATTGGTATTTCACTCAATTCCGAAACAGCCATTCGGGAAGAAAACCTTTCCAAGTCCCGCGTACAAATCGCCTTCACGGCCGATCATATTGCCTTTCGGCAGAAGTTAGCCAAGGAAGTATCGTCGGTGTTTGTGTACGATATGCTCTACGGCGGCAGTCTGAAAGACGCATTGCAAAGTCAGTTGCTGCTGTCGTTGCCCGAATGGTTTATTTCGGGAATCACGGCTTACGTAGCCGAAGGCTGGAGCCGCGAGCTTGACGACTACATGCGGGATGTGGCCCTGAACAAAAAATTCAAGAAACCCGCTCACCTTAGCGGACCCGAAGCAACCCGCGTCGGACAGTCAATCTGGAACTTTATCGCGGAGCGTTACGGGCGGGATAATATCTCGAATATCCTGAACCTGACCCGGATCATCCGGACGGAGCAAACCAGTATTTCCAGTACACTTGGCATTTCCTATAACCGTTTCCTGAGCGACTGGCGGGACTATTATACGCAAATGGCGACGTCTTCCGCGGCGGCTTTCAAGAGTCCTTCCGGTAGTACGTTAGCCAGCTATCCGCTCTTTACGGGTCACAAAATCGAGCAGGTGAAATTAAGCCCCAACCGGCAGTGGATCGCCTATTCGGTCATGGATAACGGACAGTACCACGTGTACCTGACCGATACGCAGGGGCAGCAGAAAACGCAGTTACTGAAAGGTGGCGACCGTTTTCTAACGCGGGAACTTCCCGTATCGGCACCCTTGCTGGCCTGGCAGGCTAACGGTACGCTGAACGTGCTCGAACAAAAAGATGACCGTACCCTGTTGCATCAGTTTGTAGAAAGCGAAAAGAAAGGCTTACGCCTGAAAGCTCGCCGGACGGTACGCGGATTTACTCAAATCGCCGGGTTCGATATTTCGCAGGACGGTTCAGTACTGGCCATCAGCGGCGACCGTAAAGGACAAAATGATCTGTTTTTGTATAACCTGAGTCGGAACTCCGTATTACAACTCACCAACGATTTGTACGACGACCTGACGCCTGCCTTCGTAGGCCGTTCGACGACCCGCGTGCTTTTTGCTTCCAACCGGACCAACGATACGCTTTCAACGGCGGCTCCCAAAATACTGCCCAATCGCTTTAATCTGTATTTGCACGACGGTAATCCACGAAGTCAGGTGTTGGAACGGCTGGCGGATCAGGCCCTGCAACCCATGGCTTCCAATGGCGAACGCATGTTTTACCTGAGTGATCAGCAGGGCATTCAAAATCTGTTCACGTATGATACGACCTCGCGGCAAGCCCGACCCCTGAGTCAGTTTGTTGAAAGCATGACGGCCTACGATTATCATCCAGCCAGTGGAGCACTGGCGTACGTAAGTATTGAAAACGGTCGGCAGGCCGTGAAATTCTTGCCCCGACTTGCTCCCGTAGAAGCCAGTGAAACAACCGCTACCGGACGGAGTATTCGACTAAATGGGGGCGTAGCCCGCACGAATCAGCCTGCCAGTGGTGCCACCGATCCGACCAGAGCTCCCGTAGGGGTGGGGACGCCCTCGCGACTTAATTCTTTGCGTCCGGGTGAGATTGATACGGATAATTATCAGTTTGATCTGGAAGGACTGAAAGTAACGGAACGCCGTACCGACAAGCCTTCGTCTTCGCCACGGGTGATTACGAACTCCCGTAGCCGAACGACCGTAGTACGCCGCGATGCCACGCGTTTGAAAGGTCCGACTGCGTATAAGGATGTCTTTGTCGTTAACAATACCAATAACCAGTTTCTGGTTCTGCCGTATCTGGTGAATCAAAGTGGCTTTGGCTGGCAGAATACCATTACAGTCAACGACTTACTCGAAAATAACATCATTAAAGGGGGCCTGTTCATTACACCGACCTTCCGGACCAGCGAAATCTTTGCCGAATATCAGTACCTCGTTCATCGGATTGACTTCAGTGCCCGCTTTGACCGGCGAGCCTTTACCGATGGTTTCCCCGCTTCAGGACTTTTTACCAAGTATCGCTACAACCGGCTGACGTTAACGGCGGCGTATCCAATTACGGAAGCCTTGCGAGTATCCGCTTCCCCGATGTATACGCGTCTGAACCGCGTAGATGGTTCGCAGGGAGGGATTGGCCTACCCGACGCCGTGTCGAGTTTTGTCGGATTACAGGGTGAGGTAGTCTATGACGATACGCGGAGCAGCGGTATGAATCTACTCGAAGGAACCCGGGTGAAACTGCGGGCTCAGCAGCAGCAGGGTATGCGGTCGAACGCCGAAAGCTTCTTCAAGATTACGCTGGATGCTCGTAACTATACCAAAGTCTATCGTGATCTGACGCTGGCCACTCGTATATCGTTGGGTCACTCGGGTGGAAAAGCTCCGAAACAAAGTATACTCGGCGGAATTGATAACTGGATCCCGTTCGGTACCGTGCGGGAAGTGCGGAATGCCGAAAACCCTCTGAATCCGTTTAACATGGATTACCGCAACGTATTCTTTACGGATTTTGTAACGCCTTTACGGGGTTTCCGGATGAATAAACTGTCGGGTGAAAGCTACGCGTTGTTCAACGCTGAATTACGCTGGCCGGTATTTAAAGTACTGAGCCGCGGTCCAATTACGTCTACGTTCCTGCAGAACTTCCAACTGACGGCCTTTACGGATATTGGTACCGCCTGGACGGGAAGCGGGCCGTTTAGTCGGCAAAACAGTCTGAACACCGAGATCATCAACCCGCAGGGAAGTCCCTGGTACGCATCCGTCAATAACTTCAAAAACCCGTATCTGATTGGTTACGGCGTTGGGGTGCGGACGTTATTCCTGGGTTACTACGTGAAAGGCGATCTGGCCTGGGGTATCGAAGACACGGCGGTACAAACGCCCATTTTACACGTTTCGCTCGGTTATGATTTTTAATGGTTTCGTATATTAACAAAAAAGCAGCTCTCTACAGGGGCTGCTTTTTTGTTGATAAAGGTGCGTCATAAAAACCCCGAGTGATGATTAGCCAGGAACCGGAACGGGCTATTTGCCTACTGGCACAACTTTTACGGTTTTGAAATCAATCCCAACCCTGAATTTATGACGCTTACGTTTCCGCTGATCTGTTTGTTGCTCGGCTTTTTCCTGTTTTTTGGCATCGTCCTAACCAAATCATCACATCGTTTTGGGGTACCCAGTCTAGTGATGTACCTGGCTTTAGGCATCTTTTTAGGAAACGGTGGCCCCTTTGATTTTATCTACGATTACCCTGAATTTACCCATTCCTACAGCAATCTGGCCTTAGCCATTATCCTGTTCATTGGCGGGCTGGAAACCGATTTTCGGCATATCAAACCCATTTTGGGCCGAGGGCTGGTCTTGTCCACCGTAGGCGTTCTGCTGACGGCGGGTTCGGTAGCATTATTTCTCCACCTCGCTTTTGGCATTCGGTACCTGGAAGGATTCCTGATTGGTTCCGTGCTGTCTTCCACGGATGCCGCGGCTGTCTTTTCCATTCTGAATTCAAAAGGCCTGCAACTGAAAGAAAACATTTCAGAAACCCTGGAGCTGGAATCCGGCACGAATGACCCCATGGCCTTTTTCCTAACCACCATGTTTACCAGTATGCTGCACGAGCCGGAGATTCATATTGAGCATTGGGTCGGTTTATTCGTCAAAGAAATGTCTATCGGCTTGCTGGCGGGCGGCTCGCTGGGGCTGGTCACGAGTCTGATTTTGCAACGATTGCAATTGGTCAATCGGGGTATGTATCCGGTACTGATTCTGGCGACGATTCTAATCGGAATCGGTGCCCTGATGATGTGGCACGGTAATGTGCTGCTGGGCATGTACGTAACCGGTATGGTCATCAGCAGTCACCGTGAAAAATGGCTGGGTCGTAAAGAAACGTATCTTTTCTTTGAAAGCATTTCCTGGTTAATGGAAATCAGTCTCTTCGTCCTACTGGGCTTACAGGTATTTCCGCGTAACATGGTAGCCTATCTGCCCCAGGCCCTCATCGTTTGTCTATTCCTGATTCTGATTGCCCGACCGCTCAGCGTCTTCGTATCACTGGCCCCGTTCAAAGCCAGTCTGCAGAAAAAAATATTCGTAAGCTGGGTGGGGTTACGCGGAGCGACACCCATTGTTTTTAGTCTGATTCCGCTCATTGCCCGGGTGCGGGTGGCCGATGTCATTTTCAATATCGTCTTTGCCGTGGTATTGATTTCCGTACTGCTGCAGGGAACGACGCTGGGCTGGCTGGCGAATAAACTAGGGTTGAATGAGCAACAGCCTGCCTCAAGTCAGGTTTAAGGAGCTTCATCTTTAATCCATTGTATTAATTATTAGATTCGTAATAAGTTAATAGTTCTGTCATCATTTTTTAACAATTTGATGATTCGGGTTAACATTTTGGTAATATTCTTCTTGCTCAAGCGAAATACTTTTGCAGCATCTTTCGACGAGTAGTCTTGTGAAGAGTGCTTCTGCTGCATCCGCCGATCGTCGTTAGATACTTATTTCCAACTTCTTGATTTAATGCTGATGGCCAGTCACACCCACCCGTGTGACGGAAGAATTCTATTGTTTTTACACTAACCATTACCGGAATGAAACACCCTGTACCACCGGGTTTTTTACCAGGCCTAAGTCTCAAACAGTGCATTATTCTTGCCTGTCTGAGCGTAGGGGCTACGCCGTTGGCGAACGCAACGCCGATTTTTGCCCCACTGTATATTACCAATCGACAAGCGATCATCATTAGAGGTACCGTAAGCGACGGAAAAGACAATTTGCCCGGCGTGAACGTGGGAATTAAAGGGACTAACAAAGGCGTCACTACGGATGTAAATGGAGCATTTACGATCTCGGTACCTGACACCGACGTAACGCTCGTTTTCAGTTACATTGGTTACACAACGCAGGAAATCAACGTAGGAAATCTGACGACGCTGAACGTTACGTTGCAATCGGACTCGAAAGCACTCGACGAAGTAGTCGTCGTAGGCTATGGTACGCAGAAAAAAGTAAACCTGACGGGTGCCGTAGATCAGGTGACGAGTGAGGTACTCGACAACCGGGCTTTACCCAACCTGACGCAGGGTTTACAGGGGGTGATTCCCAACCTGAACCTGTTACCGGGTGATGGAAAACCCATTCAGTCGCCTGCGTATAACATCCGGGGTACGACGTCGATTGGGCAGGGCGGCAATGCTCTGGTACTGATTGACGGCGTGGAAGGCGATCCCAGCCGACTCAACCCGAATGATATTGCCAGTGTTTCCGTCCTGAAAGATGCAGCTTCGGCGGCTATTTATGGAGCAAGAGCGGCTTTCGGGGTGGTATTGATTACGACTAAGAATCCAACGAAGGATAAAACGAGTCTTACGTACACCTTCAACCAGTCGATCAAGTCACCGACGACTCTGCCGGACTTTGTTACCGATGGTTACACCTTTGCCCGGATGTTCAACGAAAGCTGGTCGGCCTGGAACGATTACTCGCAGACGCCCCAGAACGTAAACAAAACGGTTCGTTTTTCGCCGGCGTATCTGGCAGAGTTCGAGCGTCGGGCGAATGATCCCAGCTTACCCAAAACCATCGTCAATTCCGCCGGTGAATACGAATATTATGAGAATACCGACTGGAACAAGCTGCTTTACAAAGACCGTACGAGTGCTCAGGAACACAACCTTTCGTTTTCGGGGAGTAGTGGTAAATCAGACTTTTATATCACAGGACGGTATTTCAATCAGCCCGGTTTATTTCGGTATAATTCCGATGACTACCGGGTCTACAACCTGCGGGCCAAAGGTTCGGTACAGGTATTTCCCTGGCTGAAAGTGACAAATAACGCCGATTATTCGTCGTTGAAATATCATAACCCGCTGAACGTGGGCGAAGGCGGCGGAATCTGGCGGAATATTCAGGATGAAGGCCATACGATGGCTCCGATGTTCAATCCCGATGGTACGCTGACGTATTCGGCCGCGTATAGTGTCGGTGATTTCTGGTACGGCAAAAATGGAATCGACATGGACCGCCGGGTGTTCCGGAATACGGTCAGTTTCGCGACGCAGTTCTTCAACGATCAGTTGCGGGTGAACGGAAACTTTACCTTCCAGAATACGGATAACAATGAACAGCGGTTGCGGGTACCCGTACCCTACAGCCGCCGGCCGGGCGTAATCGAGTACGTGGGTACGACTACGAATGACATTCAGAATCTGAACCGGGAAACGGTGTACACGGCTTCCAACCTGTACGCCGAATACGAACCTCGCCTGCTTAATAAGAATCATTACCTGAAAGCCCTGGTGGGTCTGAACAGCGAACAGTCAACTTTCAAGCGACTCGAAGCCGTTCGGAACGGATTGATTTCTGAGAATGCGACGGATATTAACCTGGCTCTCGGCCAATCGATTACGACGAGTGGGGGCTGGGAAAAATGGGCGATTCTAGGTGGTTTCTACCGACTCAATTATTCGTTTAAAGAACGGTATCTGCTAGAATTAAACGGTCGGTACGATGGCTCCTCCAAGTTTCCATCCAACCAGCGGTATGCCTTTTTCCCCTCGGTGTCGGCAGGCTGGCGGGTGGCGAACGAGTCCTTCTGGCACGTTTCACCCAAAGCCATTAGCGACCTGAAAATCCGGGCTTCGTATGGGTCACTCGGTAATGGAAACATCAGTTCCTACGCCTTCCAGGAACAGTTTGCCATCTCCCAATCGAACCGCGTGCTGGGTGGCGTACGTCCCCAGCAAACCCTGCAACCGGGCGTGATTCCGAATGGACTGACCTGGGAGACGTCTACGACGACAAACGTGGGAATCGACCTGGGCTTACTGTCCAACCGATTGACGCTGGTAGCCGATGCCTACACGCGGAAAACGACGGATATGTTTACCGTGGGCATGAGCTTACCTGCCGTCTTTGGCACTGACGTACCGAAAGGAAACTACGCTGATTTGCGGACGAACGGTTGGGAGGCCATCGTTACCTGGCGGGATCAGTTTACGGTAGCTACCAAGCCACTGAACTACGAAATCCGCTTCAATGTGAGCGATTACCAGTCGACAATTCTGAAATACAACAACGAGAAGAAGTTACTAACGGATTATTACGCCGGTCAGAAGGTCGGTGAAATCTGGGGCTTCGAAACGGCGGGCTTTTTCACCTCAGCCACTGACGTAGCCGAATCGCCTAAGCAAACCCTGTACAAGGCTTCCACGAGCGGCCAATACCTGCCCGGCGACATCAAATTCCGCGATCTGAACGGTGATGGGGTAATTAATAACGGGGACAATACCGTAGGAAACCCCGGTGACCGCCGCATCATCGGTAACTCTACGCCTCGGTACTCGTTTGGCGTGGCAGGTAATGTCAGTTGGAATAACTTCTTCGTTTCGCTGTTCTTCCAGGGCGTGGGCAAACGCGATTACTGGCCCGGAGCCGAAAACTCAAACTTCTGGGGACAGTACAATCGTCCGTACAACAAAATTCCGACCTGGCATCTGAATAACATCTGGTCGGAAGAAAACCCGAACGCGTACCTGCCCCGCTACCGGGGTTACACGTCCCAGAATGGCTCGGGCGTACTTAACCAGACGCAGACCAAGTACCTGCAAAACCTGGCGTATATCCGTCTGAAAAATATTCAGCTCGGTTACAACCTGCCTGCCCGCTGGATTCAGCGACTGGGCATGGAGGCGGCCCGCGTGTATACGTCCGGCGAAAACCTCTGGAGCTGGTCGCCCTTCTACCGCATTACCCGGGATATGGACGTGGAGAATACAGGAGAATCGGACCGGGTATTAACGAACGGTGGAAATGGAAATGGCAACAACTACCCCATTCTCAAAAGCCTGACTTTCGGACTTTCGGTAACTTTTTAAGCTTTTAAAACGGGCGTTCAGAATGGCTTGAAACTGCTCTGAACGCCTGAAAATGATATTTTCATGAGAAATCAAGTGTTAGGCGTGCTACTGGCGGGGGTGTTACTGGCCGGATGCAACGACCTCGAACAAATGCCCGAATCCACGGCTACCGGCCCAGTGGTTTTTGGTAGCGAAAATGGGCTGGCTCTGTACGCCAATTCCTTTTACACGACGGACGATAACCTGAAAATTCTACCCACCTCGGGCGACATCATCCGGGGCGATGCGTTAGCCGATTATTCGGCCCGTTCGCAGGTCGATGATTTTCTGCGGGAAGGTGCCTACGGTCCCCGGCAAAGTACGGGCTGGAACTGGCGACCGCTGCGGAACATCAATTACTTCCTGGAAAACAACACGAATCCCAACGTATCGGCGGAAACCCGGCGGCATTACAACGCCCTGGCTCGCTTTTTCCGGGCCTGGTTTTACTTCGATAAAGTGAAGCGTTTCGGAGATGTGCCCTGGTACGGAAAGACGCTGGCCATCGACAATCAGGACTTGTACAAAGCCCGCGATCCGCGAACGATGGTGATGGATTCCGTACTGGCTGATTTGAATTACGCCGCTGCGAATCTTCGGACGACTACGGATAATTCCCGCAGCCAGATTACTAAATCCATTGTATACGGACTCAAATCCCGGATCTGTCTGTTTGAAGGAACCTTCCGCAAGTACCACACGAGCTACAACCTGCAAAATACCGCCAATAGCTGGCTGACCGAAGCGGCTTCGGCGGCGGAAACGGTCATTAAAACCGGCGGCTTTACACTCAACGAAGCGGGTGGCTCCGAAGCTTCGTATCGTCAGTTATTCATCAGTACGACGCCAGTCGCGAACGAAATCATGCTCTCCAGCGTGGCCGACGCGACCCTGAACGTCTTACACGACGCCAACTGGTGGTGGACGAGTGCGACCTACGGTTCCCGCGTGAGTTTCATCCGTACGTTTGTGAA
Organism: Siphonobacter sp. BAB-5385; assembly: GCF_002261125.1. Classification (NCBI taxonomy): domain Bacteria; kingdom Pseudomonadati; phylum Bacteroidota; class Cytophagia; order Cytophagales; family Cytophagaceae; genus Siphonobacter; species Siphonobacter sp. BAB-5385. The sequence goes on from NZ_NMPS01000006.1 coordinate 16,265, forward strand.
TACCTATCTCAACAGTGACGGAACGCCGTTTACGTCAAAGGAAGGGTATCAGACCTTACCGTTTGCCGAGGAGGTTAAAAACCGGGATAAACGCCTGCAGCAAACCATTCGCATGGGCAACTACAAGCGAATCAACGGGAACGTGCAGGAGCCCGCTCCGCCCGTATTCTCGTATACCTACACGGGATACCAGCCCATCAAATGGACGCTCGACGATGTTTTCTACGATGGCGGTTCGCGTAATACCAACTCCATCTCACTGATGCGTTACGCCGAAATTCTGCTCAATTATGCCGAAGCCAAAGCCGAGCTGGGTACCTTTACCGACGCGGACTGGACCCTGACGGTAGGGACCTTACGCAAACGGGCGGGCATCACGGCGGGACTGACGGCCAAACCAACCGTAGCCGATCCGTATCTGCAAACCAATTATTTTCCGGGTATTTCGGATGCAGCCTTGCTGGAAATCCGCCGGGAGCGGGGGACTGAACTGGCCTTGGAAGGGTTTCGGTTTTATGACATTGTACGCTGGAATCGGGGATCCTTGATGGATCAGAAATGGAACGGTTTCTACGTACCGGCCCTGAATACGCCGCTGGATCTGAACAGCGATGGCATCAACGATGTATTATTTTATAAGGTAAGACCCGCAACGCAACTACCCGGCGTAACGTATATCAACGTGGCCGAAACGGTAAACGGCGTGGTCAATCCCCAACGCTTGTCCAACGATACCTCGGGCGAACTGACCTGGCTGAACAACATTCCACGTCGCTGGGAAGCAAAACATTACCTGTATCCCATTCCCGAAGCGGATCGTCAGATGAACCCGGCTCTGGGACAAAATCCGGGCTGGTAATCGGCGGTTCCCGGTTTTGCTCGTAAGTTTACTCTCGTATCCGGCGGCCTCTGACTGATTTTACGGCGGAGGCCGCTTCGTAATCTCTCTATGCAATGAAAAAAGTACTTTTTACCTTTCTGGCGGCGGTATGCATGGTCTCCGCTACGTTTGCTCAGAAAAACAACGCGATCACCGTTGCCTCTTACAACATTCGGTACAACAATCCCGGCGATGGGGAGAATGCCTGGCCCAATCGTAAGGACAATCTGAAAGCTCAGGTTCGCTACCATGATTTCGATGTCTTTGGAGTACAGGAAGCTCTGGTAGGTCAATTGAAAGACATTGCCGAAGGCAGCGAATATACGTACTTCGGAGCGGGTCGGGACGATGGCAAAGAAGGGGGCGAGCACTCTGCTATTTTCTACAAAAAAGACCGCTTCAAAGTACTGGACTCAGGCAATTTCTGGCTGAGCGAAACGCCCGAAAAACCCGGTAAGGGTTGGGATGCCACCTGCTGTAACCGTATTTGTTCCTGGGTGAAATTACAGGATCAGCAGACCAAAAAGCAGTTTTACTTTTTCAACGTACACTTTGATCATGAGGGCGTGGTTGCTCGTCGGGAATCGGGGAAATTGATGGTGAAAAAAATCAAGGAAATAGCTAAAGGAGCACCGACCATTTGTACGGGAGACTTCAACTCAACGCCCGAAACCGAGCAGATCAAGGAAATGCAAACCTTGCTGAATGATTCACGTCAGGTGACTAAAATGCCGCCGTACGGTCCGGTAGGAACGTTCAATGCCTTTAAATTCGACGCTCCGATGAAAGATCGGATTGATTACGTCTTTACAAGCAAGTCCATTCAGGTACTCAGCTACGCTACCTTTAACCAATCCCTGAATCAGCGTTATTTCTCTGATCACCAGCCGGTGGTCGTGAAACTGGTGATTCAGTAACGCAAGGCACTGATTGATCGAACTTCCCGGAGCGATTCGGGAAGTTCTTTTTTTGCCGGAATTTCTGGTAAGGCAGCTTTATTCCCTTTCTTTGCGACGAACCTTAGTAACGGACGAATGAGTCATTCTGCGTACACCCCCGAGCAACTGGAAGACATGTTGGGACGCCATCGAAAAAAATGGCACGAAAAGAAAATTCTGCGGATCATTTATTCCGAGTGGTATCAGATGATTCTCAAAGATTTGAGTCCCGTATCCGGTCCGACTGTAGAGCTGGGGGGCGGGGGCGGTAATTTCAAGGAGTTCAAACCCGACGTCATCACCTCCGACATCGAGCCGCATCCCTGGATCGATCTGGTTTTCGATGCTCATCAGATGCCTTTTCAGACGGGGGAGGTGAGTAATCTGGTGATGGTGGACGTGTTGCACCATTTGTCCAATCCGGTCCATTTTCTGGAAGAAGCCTATCGGGTGTTACAGCCGGGCGGGCGTCTGATCATGCTGGAACCGTATCCGTCGCCGTTTTCGCTGCCCGTATACCGGAAGTTTCACCCCGAGCCTTTCATCATGGACGTCGATTATTTCAACAAAACCGGTATCGATCAGAAAGACCCCTGGGACGCTAACCAAGCCATTCCGTACCTGCTTTTTTACCGGGACCGAAAGAAATTCCAGGAGCAATTCAAAGGCCGTTTTCAGATCAAACAGCAAAACCGCTTAAGCTGCCTTCTGTACCCCGCTTCGGGTGGTTTCGAAAACAAATCTTTCATTCCCGACGGTCTGATTCCGCTATTCCAGTTTGTCGAAAAAATACTTACGCCGGTACGATCGTTGCTGGCCTTTCGGTGTTACGTGGTACTGGAAAAAAAGGGTAATTAATCGTTAAGGAATCGGTTGATAAACTTTATAAACCAAGGCTCCCCGGTGACTCAAAGCCAGAATTTTATGATAATTGGGGTAAGAAGGAACCGTCTGATCGGGACTTAAAATCAGATAATCGTAACGTACCGGCAGGGGCTGGTTCATGTCAACGATCAATGAATTAGAGGCCTGTACGTCTTTTTCGAACAGAATCATGTGGAGCATGTGGTACTCGCTGACGAAGATCCGTTTCGGTGAAGTACGCACGAATTGCCGGGCCAACTGCTGAGTGGTTCGGGACAAGTTTCCGGATCCTGGAAAATATAAATTGGAGATCGCATCCTGATACACGCGGAAGCTGTAGACGGAAAGCAGAAGGAGCCCGATCGCCATCCCGATCCAAAGGAGTTTGGGGGGTACATTCGCCCGTAAGAGTTGATACAGAAAATTACCCAAAGCCAAGCTCAGCCATACGCCCAAATACGTCCATACCCGACCTCCCGGAATAATGCCCTGCAACGCTACGACGATCATTCCCCCTAGGATTCCACACAGAAAAAGAATCGCCCAGGCGTTATCCGAAAATAGGTGAAAGAGTAGTCTGTTTCGATAGCGATAACCCACGATGATTATCGCTAGCAAAACAACAACGAAGGTGAGTTGCTGCCAGAAAAACAGGGCATGCCACCGCCGTAAAAAGGTCTTTTCATAAACGTTGGTAATAATTTCAAATACACTGAGCTTTTCAAAAAAACTATTGGCCTGAAAGAGTACATCCCAGCCATTGAATAAGAAGATGGGCAGGTACAAAAAGAAGATTCCCAAGCCAATGGCTAATCCTGTCCAGATGATTGCTGGCAAATGCTGATACAGGCGATTTTTCAGGAGTGTATACGCAATAAACAGAAGCAAACCCAGGAAGGTATAAATGTACACGGGAATCGTATAGGCCCCCAAAACCGTACAAAAAACCAGCAGATGCAGGTAAAAAGGCTGGAATGATTTCAACCAGGCTCGTACGCTAAAGGCCGAGAGTAAAGCCAATAAACTAATCAGGGTATAACCTCGTCCGTGGTGAGCAAATTGGCTGCTCAAGGGCAGGATCAGAACCGTCAGCGTGGTAAAGAGGCTGCAAAGCAATCCCCATTTTTTCAGGCTGTAAGTATACACCAACACTAAAGTCAGGAGAAAATAAACCAGCGAAACGCCACGAATCAAAACAAGTGGATTGATCAGGGACGTGTCGAGTAAAGCATTGATCAGGTTATAAAAAACGTGATTATTGCCCTTCTGATAGTAGACCAACGTGAGCAGGAATCCGGGTTTGCTACAGTTATAATACGAGTAGAGTTCATCAATGTAAGGAGCGTACTGAGTCAGGTAATAGATCCATCGGAAAATAGCCAGAGCGAGTATTCCCAGTAAAAAAAGAGTACTGAATTGATGCTGTAGAAAAACGGTACGCAGGGCAAGAAGATGAGTCGTTGCTGTATGAATAAAGCTAATGAAGGAAAAATTCAGCTTCTTTAGGCAGAAAAGAAAAGCCACCAGAGTTACGAGCCGTAACCGAAGAAAAATAAAGAAAAATGGGTATACCGATCTTGCGTTAAGTCCAGAGGAAGCAAATGAATGGCCGGGACATCTGCATACCGAGTGAGTATCCAGCAGATGGCCTGCGGGTACGAATAATCGCTGGTAAGTTTATAGAGGAAAGCAGAAAGACTGACAAAAAAAACAAAATTCCTAAATCCCAGCGGGTGATCTTTACTAGAGGGGAAGCTTGTTGCATTATGTTTGAATGGAACTACGTCATAAAAAAATGAATCCCCAAATTAAGTAGTTACGCTTAACTTAGAGATTCATTTTTAATGAAAAAGGTATTATTTCTTCTTCTGATCCTTCGCCCAGGAGTCTTTCAGCCCTACGGTGCGGTTAAAAATCAGACGATCTTCCGTCGAATCCGTATCCAGGCAGAAATAGCCTTTCCGCAGAAACTGATACGCTTTACCGCTGGCATCCCGCAGACTAGGTTCGGCAAAGGCCTGTACCACTTGCAGTGAATTTGGGTTCAGGTGATCTTTGAAATCGCCTGCTGCTTCCGCTAAATCTTCTACCTGGAACAGACGGTCGTACAAGCGAACTTCTACAGGTACCGCATCCGCCGCATTAACCCAGTGAATGGTGCCTTGTACTTTCAAACCGGAAGTATCCGAACCGGATTTACTTTCGGGAATATAAGTACAGTGCAGTTCCGTCACTTTGCCTTCGGCGTCTTTCACCACCTCGTTGCATTCGATGATGTATGCTCCTTTCAGGCGTACGCGGTTTCCGGGAGCCAACCGGAAGAATTTCTTCGGTGGGTTTTCCATGAAATCTTCACGTTCAACCAGAATTTCGCGGGAGAACGTGACAGCCCGATTGCCTTCTTCAGGGTTCTCGGGATTGTTTTCGATGGAAAGTTCCTCCGTTTGTCCCTCGGCATAGTTCGTGATGACTACTTTGATCGGATCGGGATCGAGTACGACCATCACTCGCGTGGCCGTTTTGTTCAGCTGTTCGCGTACGCAAAATTCCAGTAAGCCGACATCGATCAGGTTATCACGTTTGGCTACGCCGATGCGTTCGCAGAAATCGCGAATGGCTTCGGGCGTATAGCCCCGACGACGAGCACCCGAAAGTGTTGGCATTCGCGGATCGTCCCAGCCTGCTACGTGTCCTTCTTCCACTAATTGCTTGAGTTTACGCTTGCTCATGACCGTATAGGTCAGGTTTAGACGGGCAAACTCGTATTGGTGGGAGGGGAAAATTTCCAGCTTATTAATAAACCAGTCGTACAACGGACGGTGCGGAATGAATTCCAGCGTACAGATCGAATGGGTAATGTTTTCAATCGAATCCGATTGCCCGTGGGCAAAATCGTACATTGGATAGATGCACCATTCGTTGCCCGTCCGGTGGTGATGGGCGTGTTTAATACGGTAAATCACCGGATCGCGGAAGTGCATGTTGGGCGAAGCCATATCGATTTTGGCCCGCAGTACCCGACTGCCATCCGGAAATTCACCGGCTTTCATTCGCTCAAATAAATCCAGGTTTTCCTCGATAGAACGATGCCGGAACGGGCTTTCCTGACCGGGTTCGGTAGGGGTACCTTTCTGGCTGGCAATGGCCTCTGGCGTAGAATCATCCACGTAAGCCAGGCCCATCTGGATCAATTTTTTTGCGAACTCGTACAGCTGAGCGAAATAGTCGGAAGCGTACAGTTCAGCGGCCCAGTCGAAGCCAAGCCAGCGAACGTCTGCCTTAATAGAATCTACGTATTCGGTATCCTCCGTAATGGGATTGGTATCGTCAAAGCGTAAATTGGTTTGTCCTCCGTATTTTTGGGCTAGTCCAAAATTCAGGCAAATGCTTTTGGCGTGACCCAGGTGTAGATACCCGTTGGGTTCGGGTGGAAAACGCGTAAGGACACGGCCTCCGTTTTTATTTTCACGGAGATCGTTTTCAACAATTTCTTCTAAGAAATTTAGGGACTTAACTTCTTTGGTCTCTTCCGTCATACTCGGTGCGGCTCGTTTGGAAAGGCGAAAATAAAAACCTTCCTGTAATTTAATATGAAAAGGGTCATCACTATCCCTGATTTTCGTGAAATGATGACAATTTTTTAACCTGTTACCTTTGTCCTGCTAACAAAAAATTAGTCATTTCGGCTCGTTAATCCTCAACTTCTATGAAAAATATTCTTGTCGCGGTTGATTTTACCGAAAATTCACGGCCTGCTCTCGAATCAGCCATTTTTCTAGCCTCCAAAAGCGGAGCAACGTTGCATGTGTTGCATACGTATCTGCCGGTTTACCCCATGACCGAAACCGTAAGCGGTCCGCCCGTGACGGTGGAATGGGAGGAAACCTATCGGCTGTCCGCTCAGACCCAACTGGATACTCTGACCGAAGAAATGCGGGGGCGGGGCCTGGCTCCGGAAATCTACCTCGAACTTGGCCCCGTGGGGCCCGTAGTGAAAGACATGGTGCAATCTCACGCCATTGATCTGGTCGTTCTGGGTCGGAGTGAATCCGATAGTTGGCTGTCAGACTTATTTGGCAGTACTGCTACGCAGTTGGTGAATGATTTGACCGTACCTCTGCTGATGGTGCCGTCGGAGTTTTCGCAACGCGGATTTACCAGGATTGCCTACGCTACCCAGCTTGAATTTACGGAAACGCACGTACTGAAGGATTTGTATCGCTGGGCCGATTACATGGGAGCGACGGTACAGATCATCAACGTGCAGGCCGATCACGAACCCAGCATTAACTCCGATGAAGAGCTAATGAACGAAATTCGAACGGCGTTTCCCGATCGGCATACTACGGTATTACAACGGAAAGCGGACTCCGTGGAAGACGGTATTCAGGAGCTGCTGCACGATACAGAAGCCGATTTACTGGTGATGAGCTCACACCACCGGAATCTGTTTACGCAGATCGTGAATCCCAGTAAGTCTAAAAAGTTATTGCTGCATAGCCCAGTGCCTACACTGATTTTCCCGCTGGGCCGACTGGACTAAGGGTAGTTACCCATAAAAAGTAAGAAGTCCGAAGCAGTACTGCTT
>NZ_NMPS01000040.1:0-270 GCF_002261125.1 Siphonobacter sp. BAB-5385
AATAAGGGTTTATCCTGTTCTGCACCGGAAATATAGACAGCGGCATCAAATAGTGCATACTTTTTCCCTCTAGCATCAGCTTTCCATGCAATCTGAGCATTTACGGCGTAAATATTAGTGTTTCCAGACTTCACTACTGCTAGTGCCTTCTTCTCTTTCAAATATGAGATTGCATACTTAGCAGTTCTTTCGCTAATTCCTAACGCTTCTGATAATGCTGAGTAACTGACAACCAAAGCATTACGCGTATCCATATGTTGTAAAATCCAA